>JAEUJG010000356.1 GCA_016794765.1 Spirochaetaceae bacterium
CGGGGAAAACTGATCCTTTTCAAGCCGGGCGCTCCCGTGCTAGAATTCGGCCAACCATGGCCAAGTCAGCATCCAAGAACTACGACGAGTCGAAGATCAAGACCCTCTCCTCGCTCGAGCACATCCGCCTCCGCACGGGCATGTACATCGGGCGCCTCGGCGACGGGTCGAACAAGGACGACGGCATCTACATCCTCCTCAAGGAAGTCGTCGACAACGCGATCGACGAGTTCATCATGGGGGCGGGCACCCGGATCGACGTCAGGATAGGGAACGGGACGGTCGCCGTCCGCGATTTCGGGCGGGGCATCCCGCTCGGCAAGGTCATCGACTGCGTGTCGACGATCAACACGGGCGCGAAGTACAACGACGACGTCTTCCAGTTCTCCGTCGGCCTCAACGGCGTGGGAACGAAGGCGGTCAACGCGCTTTCCGAGCGCTTCCGCGTCGTGTCGCACCGCGAGGGCTCCTTCTTCGAGGCGATCTTCGAGCGGGGCGTCCTCGTCGCGCAGCGCGAGGGCAAGACGCGGGAGAAGGCGGGCACCCTCGTCGAGTTCACCCCGGACCCCAAGATCTTCGGCGACTACGCCTTCAACATGGAGTACGTGGAGCGCCGCGCCTGGAACTACGCCTACCTCAACGCCGGCCTCACCATCGTCCTGAACGGCCAGGAGTTCGCATCCAGGAACGGCCTCCTCGACCTCCTCTCCGACGAGGTGGGCGACGGCGCGTTGTACGATATCGGCTATTGGCGAGGCGACCGCATCGAGTTCGCCTTCACGCACAACGGCGAGTACGGCGAGGAGTACTTCAGCTTCGTCAACGGCCAGCACACCTCCGACGGCGGGACCCACCTCTCCGCCTTCCGAGAGGGATTCCTCAAGGCGGTCAACGAGTTCTTCCAGGCCTCCTACCGCGGCGAGGACGTGCGCGAGGGCATCGCGGCGGCCGTCGCGGTCAAGCTCAAGGACCCCGTCTTCGAGAGCCAAACCAAGAACAAGCTCGGCAACTCGGACGTGAAGCCCTGGATCATGCAGGAGGTCAAGCGCGGCGTCGACGACTACCTCCGGCGCAACCCCGCGGCCGCCAAGCGCCTCCAGGAGAAGATCGTCTCCAACGAGCGCCTGCGCACCGAGCTCAACGTGGTAAAGAAGGAGGCCAAGGAGGCCGCCAAGCGCATCGAGCTCAAGATCCCCAAGCTCAAGGACTGCAAGCGCCACCTCGGCGACGGCCCGGAGGGCGACGAAAGCATGATCTTCCTCACGGAAGGCCTCTCCGCGACGGGCTCCATCGTGAGTTCGCGCGACGTCATGACGCAGGCGGTCTTCTCCCTGCGCGGCAAGCCCGAGAACATGTACGCCCGGAAGCGCACCGCGATCTACAAGAACGAGGAGCTCTACAACATGATGATGGCCCTCGGCATCGAGAACAGCCTCGAGGACCTCCGCTACGGGCGCATCATCATCGCGACGGACGCCGACTACGACGGCTTCCACATCCGGAACCTCCTCCTCACCTTCTTCCTCGGCTACTTCGAGGAGCTCGTCACGCAAGGGCGCGTCCACATCCTGGAGACGCCCCTCTTCCGCGTGCGCAACAAGAAGGAGACCCGCTACTGTTACAGCGCCAAGGAGCGCGACGAGGCCGTCGCAGCCCTCCCCGGCGCCGAGGTCACGCGCTTCAAGGGCCTCGGCGAGATCAACCCGAGCGAGTTCGGCCAGTTCATCGGCGAGGACATCCGTCTCGTGCGCGTGGACGTGCAGACCCTGAAGGCGGTGCCCGAGGTCCTGGCCTTCTACATGGGCAAGAACACCCCCGAGCGCCGGGACTACATCATGAAGAACCTCGTCAGCGACCTGTAAGGAATCCCAATGGCATACGTCAAGAAGCTTTTCAACGAGAACTTCCTCTACTACGCGTCCTACGTCATCAAGGACCGCGCGATACCCGACATCGACGACGGGCTCAAGCCCGTCCAGCGGCGCATCCTCCACTCCCTCTTCGAGATGGACGACGGGAAGTACCACAAGGTCGCCAACGTCGTCGGCCACTGCATGAAGTACCACCCGCACGGCGACGCCTCGATCTACTCGGCCCTGGTCGTCCTCGCGAACAAGGAACTCTTCATCGACAAGCAGGGGAACTTCGGCAACCTCTTCACGGGGGACGAGGCCTCCGCCGCCAGGTATATCGAGTGCCGCGCGACGCCCCTCGCCAAGGACGTCCTCCACAACCCGAAGACGACGCCCTACGAGGAGTCCTACGACGGCCGCAACAAGGAGCCCGTCGCCTTCCCCGCCAAGGTGCCCGTCCTCCTCATGATGGGCGCCGAGGGCATCGCGGTCGGCATGAGCACCAAGATCCTGCCGCACAACCCGGTGGAGGTGCTGAAGGCGGAGATCGC
>JAEUJG010000483.1 GCA_016794765.1 Spirochaetaceae bacterium
CTCCAGCGACCGAGCGCTTCCAAGGATCGAGCCCTGATGTGATAGGCCTTGGCCTTGAGCTCTCCGTCGCTCGAGCGGAGCGCCTCCGCAAGCACCGCGCGGGATTCCGCATCGGCGGCGGCAAGCCGTTCCATCGCCAACAGGGTTTCCGCCAAGTCCACGCGGGCTTGGGTGGCATGTTGCTCCTTGCCGTGGCGGCGGAAAATGGCCAGGCTTTCCCGAAGGTCGGATTCGGCCTTTTCGTGGAGTCCCGCCTTCCTCCGCGCGTGGCCGAGATAGGCTAGCGGCATCGCCAAGGAGAGCTCCCCCGGGCCTCCGCGCGCTTCGTCCACCAGGGCGGCAAGGGCGGCTATCGCCTCTTCGACCCGCCCCTCGTCGGAAAGGAGCCGGGCTTGATTGGCTCGGATGGCGCGGAGCTGGGCTTCCCGGCCGGACTCTTTCGCCGAGCTCGCGGCCCGGGCGTAGCGTTCCGCCGCCAATCCATAGGCGCCGATGTCGTGGAATAGATTCGCCAGGTTGTTGTCGATCGAAAAAAGATAGTCCTCCCTGCCGGTGGCGCGCGCCCTCGCCTCGGCGGCGATAAAACACTCCATCGCGGCGGCTTCCTGGTTCAAGTGCCGATAGGCTCCTCCCATGGCGTTGAGCAGCTCGGGCGTCGGGAGCGTTCCGGCGGCTTCCAGCTCCGCGATGGCCTCGGCGGCGAATTGGAGGCATTCGGCATAGCGGGAGCTTTCGTTGAGGAGAACGCAGTTCGCGTAGTGGGCCGCCGCCAATCCCGCCTGATCTCCGGCCTGGCGGGCCATGGAGACGAGCTCCACGGCGCGGGCCGCCTTCTCGCGGGGGGCTTCCTGGTGGGTGCCGAGGATTTCCCTCGCTTGTTGCTCGATCGCGGTGCTGGTATTCATGTGGTGGCCGACTCGGCAGTACATAGCACGGGGACTGCGGTTTGCTCAAGCGCCCGGGCTTCCTACCTGAAGAGCTCCTCGGGGGCCTCGACGAGCATGTGCCGGTAGTCGGCGTAGATCATGAGGAGCTCGTAGAGCCGGTCGAATGGCAGGGCGTCGCGGTCGAAGATCACGAAGGGCAGCTGCTCCGCCAGGCGGTCGGCGTTGAAACCGCCCTTGCCGCCGACGACGAGGCAGGTCTCGAGGTCCTGGGCCTCCTCCATCGCGCGGTAGGCGAGCGAGGGATTCTTGGTCGCGAAGAAGGAGCGGGTCTGGTAGCTCGGCTGGGGATCCAGGGAGAAGGAGCGCGAAAGGTCGTAGTAGTGGTCGGGGTTGGAAAAGGCGTCCGAGAGGCGCAGGGAGAGCTTTTCCGAGGGGACGCGAGTGTCCGAGTGGTAGACGATCTGGTAGAGGCTGTAGGGATTGTCCCTGCGAAGTTCCTTGGCGGCGCGCGCGAGGCGGGAAATACCTTCCGGATCGTCCGCGTCGACGAGGAGGGTGACGGAGTTGGCGAGTCGGCCGGGATTGAGGCGCATCCAGTCGAGGTTTTCGCCGCGGCGGGCGTCCACGAAGGAGACGAAGCCGCCGGATTCCTCCTTGAAGTGGGGCGCGGGGGGTGTGGCCCATTCGACGTCGAAGCCGTCCTCGAAGGCGCCGATCGCGTCGATGAGGTCGTCCTGGCTGATCCAGTCGGTGCTCGTCACCCAATAGGGCGGCTTGTCCATGCGGCCCATGCCCCAGTCGTCGGCCTTCTCCCGCACCTCGGTGCCCGGAAGGAGGGAAAGGGGATAGAGCTCCGCGTCCTGGCCGAGGCCCTGCATGCCGAGGAAATCGAAGGTGGCGATCACGTCCTCGTAGCCGTCGAAGGGAAGGCCCAGGATCAGGCCGGTCTTCACGACGACGCGGTTTTTCTGTAGGATCTCCGCGCCGCGTTCGAAGGCGCGGCGGTCCCAGCCGCGGCCGACGGCCTCGAGGGCCTTGGGGTTGGTGCTCTGGAGGCCCACCTCCGCGGAGACGAGGCCGGCGGCGGCGTAGAGCCGGCCGAGCTCCTCCGTGACGGACTCGAGGCGGAGTTCGGCGTGGACGTTCATCCCCGCGCTGTTGGCCCGCGCCAGCGCCATAAGGCGCTCGGGAAGCCCCTCCGTCGCCTGGAAGGAGGGGTCCATCAGGTAGACTTCCTTGACGCCGGCGCGGCCGGCCTCCTCGACGACGAGCTCGGCCTCGCCGCGGGGGAAGCGGCGGATGACCGGATAGTTCTTGCCGTAGTAGCAGTAGCCGCAGCGGGCCGGACAGCCGCGCATCGTCTCGAGGTGGACGGGGCGGTCCTCCTCGAAGCGGAGGGTGCCGGCCAGGTAGGGGTTCGGGAGTTCGGCGAGGTCGAGGGGGGCGTCGGCCGCGTAACGGCGCTGGAGGGGGCGGCCGCGCTTCAGGTCGCCGAGGAGGGCGGCGAAGGCCAGCTCGCCCTCGCCCTCGACCAGGACGTGGAAGGGCGAGGCGCCGGGGGCGCCGGGAGCGGCGAAAATGGGCATGCCCGAGACGACCTCGGGCCCGCCGGCCACGAGGCGGCTTTGGGGGTAGAGGATGGCGACGCGCCCGGCGACGTGGCGGCTCCGCTCGAGGTTCCAGAGATAGAGGGAAAAGCAGACCAGGTCGGCTTCCTCGCGGACGATGGCGTCGGCGACGGCGCTGTCGGAACCGTAGTCGGAGATCTCGCGGGGCAGGAGGCGCCACTCGTCGCGCGCCAGGAGGCCGCGCTTCTCGGCGAAGGCCGCGAGGTAGCCCGCGGCCAAGGGCACGTTGGCCTGGGCGCTGTCCCAGGAGGGATCTTGGACGGGGAGCTGGACGAACAGGATCTTCATAGGCTTATGGCCGCACTTCCGGGACAAGTCGTCGATACTCGGCCGAGGCCGGAAATCCGGGGAAGAGCTTGCCCCAGCCGCCACGCTTGGTCGGCGCGGCGAGGGCCGCGGCGAGGAGGCTGAGGTACTCGTCCCGGGGGATCTCCACGGCGCCGAGGCCGGCGAGATGGTCAGTATACACTTGACTGTCGACGAGGGTGAAGCCCTCCTCCTTCAGCCGCAGGACGAGGGGGATGAAGACGGCCTTGGAGGCGTCGGGAACGCGGCTGAACATCGATTCTCCGAAGAATACGGAACCGAGGGAGACGCCGTAGAGCCCGCCGACGAGCTCGCCGTCCAACCGGATCTCGGCGGAGTGGGCCAGTCCGAGATCGTGGAGCCGGCAGTAGGCGGCTATCATGTCTTCGGAGATCCAGGTTCCGTCCTGGCCGGGGCGCGGCGAGGAGGAGCAGGCGCGGATCACGGCCGGAAAGTCGCGGTCCAGGGAAAGCTCGGCCTCGCCGGAGCGCTCCAGGCGGCGCATGATCTTGCGCATCGTGTCCGAGACGTGGAGCTCGTCGGGGAATAGGACAAAACGCGGATCGGGGCTCCACCAGAGGATGGGCTCGCCCTCGGAGAACCAGGGGAAAATGCCCTGCTGGTAGGCGGAGAGGAGGAGCCCCGGCGAGAGGTTGCCGCCCGTGCAGACGATGCCGGGCGGTTCGGCCCCGCGGGGATCGGGAAAGGCGAAGTAATCCTCGGGGCCGAAATAGGGGAAGGGGGCCTCCTCTCCCCGCCGTCGTCTCATAGGCCTTCGGCACCCGCGTCCATCGTGGTCCGGGGGGAGGAGCCTGGGCGCGGATTGGCCGGCCTGACCTGGAGGAGCCGTGGGACAAAACGGACAAGGAAGGGGCTCAGGCTGTTGAAGAGGGGGATGACGACGAGGGCGGCGACGATGCCCCCGGCGATGTCGATGGCCCAATGCGCCCTGATGTAGACGGTGGAAAGACAGATGAGGCTCGTGAGGACGACATAGAGGGGCAGGAGCCGCCGCTCCGTTTTCGAGACGAAATAACTCATCATGACGGAACCGGCGACGTGGCTCGAGGGGAAGGCGGCGCCCGAAAGCACGGAGTTGGACAGGGTCCCGCACATGAAGGCGGTGATCGGGCCGCCGCGGAAGTCGGCATAATTGGCCGCCCTGAGCTCGGAAAGCCAGTATTTGGGCCCTTCGACCCGGAAAAAGACATAGAAAACGGAGACAAAGAGCATATAGAAGGTAAAGAGCCCCATTTCCCGCTCCGCTTCCTCCTCGTCGCCGCGCAACCAGGGTATCCAGGGCGTGACGACGAGGATGACATAGAAGGAGAAGTAGGCGCCGAACATCAGCTCGGTCCAGAAGGGGGACGAATAGGCCCGGGAGAATTGGAGGGCGGGCTGGAAGCCGAAGAGGGCTTGGTCGATGCCGGCGAAGAAGGCGTCGTGGCTCCGGCCGCCCAAGGCTTGGGCGGAGAGAAGGATGTCTTCCATGAAGAGCGGCCCGAAGATGATCTGGGGGTAGAAGTTCCTGAGGAAGCGGAATAGGGGATGGGCCGCGCTGAAATCGAGGCGCCCGACGAGGAAGATGAGGGCCGCGAGGCCCGCCATCACGAGGGCCGCCACATAGCCGCGCTGTATGGCGCCCCAGGGCGACGACACGAGGCCGGTATTCGGCCAGATGAGGGAAAAAACCGCGAGGACGCACAACAGCGATCCGATCGCGAGGTCGTGGATTTTTAGGCCGGGAAGGCCGGGCCGCCGAATGGTCGCGGCCCGCTTGGTTTTCTGAATGGTCATGGATCTCCGCCGCAGGTAAAACATTGCCCGGACAGGCCATGCGCCGTCCGGGATTGGTGCCGATCGGTAGGGAATCCGCGGGCGTCCTCCCCTTGGGCCGAGCCACGGGGTGGGGCAGGGGGACGGCGCTACTCCACCGTGATGCGAATCTCGCCGTTTTCGACGTCGGCGACGGCCTTGCCGCCTTCGGACAGCTTGCCGAACAGGACCTCGTCGACGAAGAAGGTCTTGATCTTGTCCTCGACAAGGCGCGCGATGTTGCGGGCGCCGAATTCGCGGGAGTAGCCCTTTTCGGCGAGGTGCTTGACGAGGCCCTCGGTGACGACGAGCTCGACCTTCTTTTCCGTCAGCTGGGCGCGGAAATCGTCGATCGCCTTGACGACGATCTTTTCGATGACCGCCGGCGGGAGGCCTTCGAAGCGCACGACCGCGTCCAGGCGGTTGCGGAATTCGGGGGTGAAGGCGCGCTCGACCGCTTCGTTCAGGGCGGTGTCGGTGATGGCGCGCTCGCCGAAACCGATGAGGCTCTTGCCGATGTCGCGGGCGCCCGCGTTGGAGGTCATGATCAGGATGACGTTCCGGAAGTCGGCCTTGCGTCCCTGGTTGTCGGTCAGGGTCGCGTAGTCCATGATCTGGAGGAGGATGTTGTAGACGTCGGGGTGGGCCTTCTCGATCTCATCGAGAAGGAGCACGGCGTGCGGCGTCTTGCGGACGGCGTCGGTGAGGAGTCCGCCCTCCTCGTAGCCGACGTAGCCGGGAGGCGAGCCGATGAGCCGGCTTACCGTGTGCTTTTCCTGGTACTCGGACATGTCATAGCGGTGCAGGGCGATGCCGAGGCTCCGCGACAGCTGGCGGGCGAGCTCGGTCTTGCCGACGCCGGTCGGGCCGACGAAGAGGAAGTTCGCCACCGGCTTGTCCGGCGAGCGGAAGCCGGCGCGGCTGCGCTTGACGGCCCTGGTTACCGCCTCGACGGCGGCGTCCTGGCCGAAAACCTCGCGCTTCAGGTCGGCTTCCAGGGACGCGAGCTTGTCCTTCTCCGACATGGAAACCGAGCGCTCCGGGATGCGGGCGATCTTGGCGACGACGGTTTCGATTTCCTTGGCGGTGATGGAGATCACCTCTTCCTCGTGGACCGGGGCGGTCGCCTGGTCCGAGGCGCCGGCGGGCGGCGAACCGGCCTCGTAGGTCGGGGGCGTGTCGACGAGCATGCCGTCCAAGGCCTGCTCGGGAAGCGCCGCTTCGCCTTCGGGCGGCGGGGGGGCTTCGGCCGCGGGCTTGTCGCCGGCGGGCTCCTCGAGCCTCTTTTCCGGTTCCCGGGCCTGCTCTTCCTTGAAGGCGTGCATGCGCGCCCAGGCGCCGGCCTCGTCGATCACGTCGATGGCCTTGTCGGGCAGGCGGCGTTCGGTGATGTACTGGGCGGAGAGGCGGACGGCGAGCTCGAGCGCCTCGTCGGAGTAGGTGACCTTGTGGTATTCCTCGTACTTGGAACGCAGGCCCTTCAGGATTTCCACGGTCTCGCCCTGCGTGGGCTCGACGATGTCGATCTTCTGGAAGCGCCGGGAGAGGGCGCGGTCCTTGTCGAAGTACTTGTTGTACTCGTCGTAGGTCGTGGAGCCGACGCAGCGGAGCTTGCCGCTCGTCAGGGCGGGCTTCAGGAGGTTGGAGGCGTCGAGGGAGCCGCCGGACACGGCGCCGGCGCCGACGATCGTGTGGATCTCGTCGATGAAGAGGATGGCGCGGTCCTTCTTGAGGAGCTCGTCGACCACGCGCTTCACCCGTTCCTCGAAGTCGCCGCGGAACTTGGTGCCGGCCAGGAGGGCGCCCATGTCGAGGGCGTAGATCGTGTAGCCGCGGAGGCGCGGCGGCACGTCGCCCGCGACGATGCGCTGGGCCAGGCCTTCCGTGATCGCCGTCTTGCCGACGCCGGCGTCGCCGACGTGGATCGGATTGTTCTTGAGGCGGCGGCAAAGCACCTGGACCGTCCGCTCGATCTCGGGCGTGCGGCCGATGACGGGCTCGAGCTTGCCCTCCCGGGCGAGCTTGGTGAGGTCGCTCGTGAAGCGCTCCAGGGGACCGACGCGGCCGCCCTGGCGGGGTTTCCGCTCGGGCCGCTCCTCGTGGCTCTCTTC
>JAEUJG010000361.1 GCA_016794765.1 Spirochaetaceae bacterium
GCGCGCCGCCTTCGATCCAGTCCTCGACGAGGGAGAGCTCCTCCCAGAGTTCCTTGCGCTCGTCGGGGTTCACGTTTCCTTCCTTTCGCTGTCGGCCGGCGCCGGGCCGGGGGCGGCGGCGGCCGCGGCGGGCGGCGGTGCGACCGCTTCGGCGGCGCGGAGGACCAGGGCTGATTCGTCGGCGCATTCGCCGTCGCCCAGGACGAGTCGCCCCTCCTCGTCGCAGGAGCCCTCGAGCTCCGCCTCCGAGGCGGCCGCGGCGCGGGCCGCGTCGCCGGGCCGTCCCGGCGAAAGGAGGGCGGCCGGTCCGCCGGACAGGCCCTCGCACTCCTTCTGGATGCGCCCGTAGGAGCGGATGGAAAGGAAGTTGGCGACCAGGTCGGGATCGCCGATGCGCGCCTTCTCCTCCTCGAAGAGGCGGAAGGCCACCGCGAGGTGGCGCTCCGCGTCCTTGGGGGCGAAGAGCTTGGCCGCGTAGTAGTAGTAGATCACGAGGTCCTTGGAGGGGAGGAGGAGGCCCGCCGTGAAGAGGTAGGAGGCCTCCGTCAGGAAGAAGCGCGCGCGCTCCTCGCGGCCGCGCTCCATGGAGCTCTCCACGAGGAGGGTGAGGAGGGTGAAGGTTGGCCAGTAGCAGGAGTGGCGGAGCCCGATGGTCAGGGCCTCCAGCGCGGTCTCCTCGGCCTTCTTGAGCACGCCCGCCAGGTAGCGGCAGAGGGCCAGGGTGCGCAGCGCGTCCAGGCGCTCGAAGTCGTTGCGGACCTGGCCCGCGTAGAACTCGGCCTGGACGAAGCGGTCGGCGGAGGCCTCGCGCTCGCCGTAGTAGAGCGAGGAGAGGCCGAGCATCGCGTTCGCCTGGGAGAGCGCGGACTCGGAGAGGGGCCCGAGCGCGAGCAACCTGCGCGCGGCCTCCCGGATGCCCTGGAAGTCGCAGCGCTGCCAGAGGATCTTGATCTTGAGGTCGTAGGCGAAGAAGAGCGAGGCGGTCCGGTCCTCCGGCATCGAAGCCAGACTGCGCTCCGCCGTCGCCAAGGCCTTGCCGTAGTCGCCGGAAAGGAGGAGGAACTCCGCGCGCGCCTCCGCCGCGTCGATGGCGTCGCCGCCGGGCACGGCCTCGCACTGCGCCACGAGGCGCCGCGCCTCCTCGATGTCGCCGCGCTGGACCTGGGCCATCGCCATCGTGCGCAGGATGTTCTGCACGGAGCGGGCGTGCATGTCGGAGCGGCGGTAGTAGTACAGGGCCTTCTGGCCCGTGAAGACGGCCTTCTGGAAGGAATAGGTCATCGCGTTGTAGGCGCAGATCTGGTGGTAGGCGTAGCCCATCAGGTTGTCGTCCTTGCGCGCGATGGCGATGCGCATTATGCGCTTGAGGACGGCCTCGGACTCCTCGATCTTGCCGCCGTTGAAGAGCAGGGCCGCCTTCGTGATGAGGAGGCGGACGCCGGACTTCTCGTCCTTCCGGAGGCGGCGGTAGAGGAGGTCGATGTAGGGCAGGTACTCGTAGCTGTAGTTGCGGTTCGGGTCCTCCTGCATCGCCTTCACCGCCTCCGCGTAGCGCTCGGAGCGCACGAGGTGGTAGATGAGCCGGATGCGGTGCGGGCGCTCCT
The DNA here is from genome assembly GCA_016794765.1 of Spirochaetaceae bacterium. GTDB lineage: Bacteria > Spirochaetota > Spirochaetia > Treponematales > Rectinemataceae > JAEUJG01. The sequence goes on from JAEUJG010000361.1 coordinate 1,605, forward strand.
GCGCCAGGAGGATGTCGGCCACGAGGGCGTGGAGGATGCGCTTGTTGTGGTTGAGGAGGGAGGCGTAGAGCGCCTTCTTGAAGACGTCCACGCGGAAGGTGAAGTGCTCCTTCTGCCGCGCCAGGAGGCCGTCCTGCATGAAGGCCTCCAGGGCCGGCGCGACGATCGCGGGGTCGCCCTCCGTCGCCGCCTCCAGGCGCCGCGCATCCTCCTCCCTGAAGGAGTGGACGAAGACGGAGAGCTTCTTCGCGAGGCCCTGCCAGGCCGCGGGATAGCGCTCCAGGCTCGCCAGGAAGATGTTCTGCACGGTGGCGGGCAGGCTCGAGACGTCGCGGTGCTTGCGCGCGTAGGCCGCGTACTCGCGGAGGAAGAGCGGGTTCCCGAGGCTGGCCTCCAGGATGCGGCGAACCGCCTCGTCGCCTGAGTCCGGCCAGTGCGCCTTGACGAGGGCCTCCGACTCGTCCGGCCCGAGGGGCCCGAGCTTCATCACCTTGAGGCCCTGGAAGGCCTTGCGGAGCTCCGGCGGGAACTCGCGGCCGGTCAGGATGAAGAAGGGCTTGATGCTGCCCTTCTTGAAGAGGTACTGGAAGAACTCGCGCGACAGGCGGTCCATGAAGGAGGCGTTGTCGATGACGACGAGGATGGGGAAGAGGTCGCCCGAGTGCCGCTCGAGGAGGGCGCCGAGGATCGAGTACAGGGCCGCGATCGCGTTCGGGTCCGGCGTGTCCGGTTCCGCCGCGGAGAGCAGCGCGCCGAAGCGCTCCGCCGCCTCCCGGCTCGCGCCGGGCAGCTTGAGGAGGGCGGCGCGCGCCTCCTCCGGCCGCGCCCCGGGCTCGAGGCCGAGGTAGCCGAGGAGGATGTCCACGATGACGGCGAAGCTGCCGGGGCGGTACTTCTGCGCGCGCGCGGCCAGGATCGGGGTCTTGAAGTCGGGGAAGAGCTTGATCTTCTCCACCAGGGCCTGCACGAGGCGGGTCTTGCCGATGCCGGCCTCGCCCAGGACGTAGAAGCCGGAGACCTCGTCGTAGCGGTTGCGGATGTAGGCCTTGAGGAGCTCGTCCAGCGACTCCCGGCGGCCGATGAAGGGGCCGCGGTCGCGCAGGCGCGCCGTCGCCTCCCCGAGGACGCGGTAGGCCCGCACGGGCTCGGTCTTGCCCTTCGCCTCGAACTCCTGGACCGGCCCGAACTCGAAGTCGTCCTCGCACTTCTCCTTGGCCGCCTCGGAGACGAGGATGGCGTCGGCGGGCGCGGCGGACTCGAGGCGCTGGGCCACGCTCATCGCGTGCCCGGTCACCACGTCGAAGTCGCCGCGGCGCCCCGTCGTGACGAGGCCCGTGTGGATGCCCGTTCGGAAGGAGACGCAGAGCGCGGGATCGACCAGGCAGGCGTTCGTCTCCTTGACGCTCTGGAGGAACTCCAGGGCCGCGTGGACGGCGCGGGAGGGATCGTCCTCGTGGAGCTCGGGCACGCCGAAGACGGCGACCAGGGCGTCGCCGATGTACTTTTCCACGATGCCGCCGTGGTTCCGGATGATGGACTCGAAAAGCCCGAAGATCCGGGTCATCAGGGCGTCCATCTCCTCCGGGTCCATCCGCTCGGAGAGCGAGGTGAAGCCCTTCATGTCCGAAAAGAGGATTGTCGCCGTCCGGCGTTCACCGGCCTTGAGGTTGTCTCGCTCCGCCATCGTAGGATGAGCATACACGCCCGGCCCCCCGGGGCGCAAGGAGAAGGCGGGCGGCGGGCGCGGGCCGCGGGGCGGCGCCCTCAGGCGCCGTTCATCATCTGGAGGATCTGGATGACGGGGAAGACGACGCAGACGACGATGAAGACGACCTCGAGGACGAGGATCTTCTTGTCGTTGAGGTCGGTCTTGACCATGTCGTAGATCGACTCGAGGGTGTCGAGGCGCCGCTCGACGCTCCACTTCCAGCCCTCGGTGTTGAAGATCCCGCAGAGGCGGTCGTAGATCTGGCCGAGGTAGTAGTCGCCGATGATCTTGGAGGAGTTTTCCAGGTTCTCGAGGATGAAGAGCGCGTCGAAGCGCAGGGACTGGATGTTGGCGAACTTCTCCTGGATGGAGGTGCCGAGGCGGTGGCGCTTGCGGCGGTCGCCGGAGTACATCGCGCGCATGTCGCGCTCCGCCTCGTCCAGGCGCCGGTCCAGGAGCTTGTCCAGGGCCCGGAGCTCCAGGAGCTGGTAGTTCGCGTGCTCGATGATGAGGAGGAGGTCCTCGTAGTCGCGGTCGGGATCCACGATGAGGCAGCGGTCCATGTCGAAGATCGCGAGGTCCGACTTGCGGTAGGAGAAGGGCTTGCCGAGGGTCGCGGCCAGCTGGGACTCGTGGAGGGGGGCGCCCGGCTCCTCGCCGGAGAGGAGGGCGGCCAGGTAGTGCCGCTCCCGCTCGATGAGGTCGGAGGGCCACTCCTCGCCGTCGATGAGGCAGTAGGCCGCGTAGGTCTCGCGGTCGAACATGCCGCCCGTCGGCATGCCGACCGTGGCGGGCCGGATGGCCTCGAGGAGGCGGTCGAAGCTCTCCTCCGCGTACTCCGCGATGGAGAGGCGGCGGCCGCCCGTGTTGATCGTGCGTCCGCGGATGGTGTGGAGCTCGCGGATCCTGACGCGGATCTTGACGCGGACCATCACG
>JAEUJG010000505.1 GCA_016794765.1 Spirochaetaceae bacterium
GGCGCGCGCGCGCGGCGCGGCCGGCGGGCCTGATTTCGAGGCGAAGGCTTTCGCCCCAGAGGGGAAAGACATCGCCGGCGGCGTAGCGCGGGCCGGCGCGGAGCGCCTCGGCGCCGCCCCGGCGGGCCAGCTGTTTTTCTATCCAGGCGCGCTTGCGGCGGACGAAGGCGCGGAGCTCGGCCTCGCTCGCCTCGCGCGGCGCGCGGAGCCTGAGCCCGAAAACCGGCCCCACCTGGAGGGACAGGCTCCGCCGCGCGCTCCTCACGAGCTCGAGCTCGAATCCGTCCACCACCAGCGCTCCCATTCCGCCTCCCTCGCCCTCGGGTTGAGCAATCCGCCCTCCTCCGTATAGTATCGAAGTCGGAAACGCGACGCCATCGGTACAAGGAGAAAACATGGACACCAAGTCCCTCGACAAGATCGCCCTCTCCGTGAGGAGCCTCGCCATGGACGCCGTCCAGGAGGCCAACTCCGGCCACCCCGGCCTTCCCCTGGGCTGCGCCGAGCTCGGCGCCTTCCTCTACGGCGAGGCGATGAAGTTCGACCCGACCGCTCCCGCCTGGCTTGACCGCGACCGCTTTGTCCTCTCCGCCGGCCACGGCTCCATGTTCATCTACTCCCTCCTCCACCTCGCGGGCTACGCCCTCTCCCTGGAGGACGTGAAGCGCTTCCGCAAGCTCGGCAGCCCCTGCGCCGGACACCCCGAATACGGCATGGTTCCCGGAGTCGAGACGACCACCGGCCCCCTGGGCCAGGGCGTCGCCAACGCGGTCGGCATGGCCGTCGCCGAGGCCATGCTCGCGGCCCGCTTCAACACCGCGAAGCGCCGGATCTTCGACCACTACACCTACGTCCTCGCGGGCGACGGCTGCCTCATGGAGGGCGTCTCCGCCGAAGCTTCCTCCCTCGCCGGCCACCTCGGGCTCGGCAAGCTCGTCGTCTTCTACGACTCGAACCGGATCACGATCGACGGCGGCACGGGACTCGCCTTCGGCGAGGACGTGGGCAAGCGCTACGAGGCCTACGGCTGGAAGGTCCTCGAGGGCGACATGTACGACCTCCCCGGCCTGGGAAAACTCCTGGCCGAGGCCAAGGCCGACACGGCCAGGCCCAAGCTCGTCATCCTCCGGAGCACGATCGGCAAGGGCGCCCCGACCAAGCAGGGCACCGCCGGCGTCCACGGCGCCCCCCTGGGCCCCGAGGAGATCGCGAAGGCCAAGGCCGGCCTCGGCATCCCCGAAGGCAAGTTCTGGGTCGCCCCGGAGGCCTATGCCCATTTCGAGAAGCGCCGCGCCGGGCTCGCCGCGGTCCGCGCCGCCTGGGAGTCCGAGTTCGCCGCCTGGAAGCGGGAAGAACCCGCCCTCGCCGCCGAGCTCGAGGCCCTCCTCGCCGGCAAGGCGACGAAGCCCCTCGACCTCCCCGCCTTCCCCAAGGGCGAGAAGATCGCGACCCGCAACGCCTCCGGCAAGGCCCTCAACGCCGTCGCCGCCGCCTTCCCCGGCCTCGTCGGCGGCTCCGCCGACCTCACCGGCCCGAACGTCACCCAGATCCCGGGCGGCGTCTTCTCCGCGGCCGACCACAAGGGCCGCATGGTCCACTTCGGCGTCCGGGAGCACGGCATGGCCGCCATCGCGAACGGCATGGCCCTCCACGGCCTCAGCCCCTTCGTCGCGACCTTCCTCTCCTTCGTCGACTATCTCCGCCCCTCGCTCCGCCTCGCCGCGCTGATGAAGTTGCCCGTCGTCTACGTGATGACCCACGACTCGGTCTTCATCGGCGAGGACGGCCCGACCCACCAGCCCATCGAGCAGATCGCGAGCGTCCGGGCCATCCCGAACGTCCTCCTCCTCCGGCCCGCCGACGCCGAGGAGACGGTCGTCGCCTGGCGCATGGCGATGGAGCGCCGCGACGGGCCCACCGTCCTCTGCCTCTCCCGCCAGAACCTCGCGGTCTTCGAGAAGGACGATCCCGAGTGGGCCCTGACGATGGCGCTCGGCGCCTATGTCGTGAAGAACTCCTCCTCGATGCCGGAGACCGTCGTCGTCGCGACGGGCAGCGAGGTCGGCCTCGCCCTCCAGGCCCTCGACCTCGTCCGCAAGGAAGGCGCCTGCGACGGCGTCCGCGTCGTGTCCATGCCGAGCCGCGAGCTCTTCCTCGCGGCGCCGGCCCCCGTCCGCGAGGCGATCATCCCCGCGAGCGCCCGCGTCATCGTGGCCGAGGCCGGCGTGTCCATGGGTTGGGAGCGCCTCGCCAAGAGCGAGGACATCCTCTCCATCGACCGCTTCGGCGAGTCCGGTCCCGGCGACGAGGTGGCGAAGCACCTCGGCCTGACGGCCGAGCGCCTCGCCGCGATGATCAAGGGCTAGACCCCGTTTTCCCCCGGCGCCCGAAAGCGAAGCCGCCCCGCCCGAAAACGGGCCGGGGCGGCTTTTTTGTCTTCACGCGCCGTCGCGGGGGGACGGATGGCCGCGCCGGCCGGAACGCCGGCTAGTTCCCCGTCATGATGCGAAGCACCTCGATGTCGGTGCTCCGCATCCCGACGCCGCCCATGCGGCCGACGCTCGCGATCGTGCCCTCGACGCCGCCCATCACGAGACCCTCGCCCTCGCCGAAGACCTTGCCCTCGGCGGAGAGGTGGTGGGCCATGATGGCCGCGTCGACGGCGGAGGCGATCTTGGCGGCGCAGGAGGGCTTGGCGCCGTCGCAGACCATGCCGCCGATGTTGGCGATCGTGTTGATCACCGTGCGGGAAATCGCCTCGTAGCCGCCGCCCGAAAGATAGGTGATCGCGGCGCCCGCGCCGCAGGCGGCGCTGACCGCCCCGCAGTAGGCGGACAGGCGGCCGATGG
>JAEUJG010000511.1 GCA_016794765.1 Spirochaetaceae bacterium
CTTGAGGTGTACCATATAGTCGAATTACGCCGGGATCGCCGCGGCGAGGATCGAGCTACGAGGATCCGGACGGCGACGGCGCTTACAAGGAGACTTCGCATGCCCAATTTCGAGGCGATCTATTCGAAGAACGCGAACAACATGCGGAAATCGGTGATCCGGGAACTCCTCAAGCTCACCCAGCAGCCGGAGATCATCTCCTTCGCCGGCGGCCTCCCCGCGCCGGAAACCTTCCCCGTAGAGGATCTCCGCCAGGCCGCGGACCGCGTCTTCACGAAAAACCCGACCAAGGCCCTCCAGTACGGCACCACCGAGGGCGACGCCGACCTCAAGGCCGAGCTCATCAAGTTCGAGGAGCGTCAGGGCGTGAGGCTCGGGCCCGAGAACCTCCTCGTCGTGTCCGCGAGCCAGCAGGCCCTCGACATGATCCCCAAGCTCCTCCTCGATCCGGGCGACTACGTGATCGCCGGCCGCCCGACCTACGTCGGCGCGATCCAGGCCATCCAGTCCTACCAGGGCAGGATCCTCGGCATTCCCTTCAGCCCGGAGAACGACGGCTTCGACCTCGTCGAGCTCGACAAGCGCTTCGAGCGCGCCAAGCGCGACGGCAAGAAGGTGAAGTACATCTACGTGATCCCGGACTTCCAGAATCCGAGCGGCATCTGCTGGAGCCTGGAGAAGCGCAAGGCCCTCCTCGCCTTCGCCTACAAGCACGACCTCCTCGTCGTCGAGGACTCCCCCTACCGCGAGGTGCGTTTCCTCGGCGAGCACGTCCCCTCGATCTACCAGCTCGACCAGCACGGCGAAAACCGCGGCTGCGTCGTCAACCTCAAGACCTTCTCCAAGATCCTCGTGCCCGGCGCCCGCGTGGGCTGGGTTATGGCCCACCCGGACTTCATCGCCAAGCTCGTCATCGCCAAGCAGGCGATGGACCTCTGCACCAACGTCTTCGCTCAGATGTGGCTCACCGAGTACCTAAAGACCGGCAAGATCCACGAGCTCATCGGCAAGACCTGCGACAACTACCGCGTCAAGCGCAACCACATGGTCGAGATGCTGGAGAAGCACATGCCCAAGCGCTTCGACCTCACCTGGACCAAGCCCGAGGGCGGCCTCTTCCTCTGGATCAGCCTGCCGAAGTACATCGACACCGACGCCATGATCCACAAGGCCGTCGCCGAGAAAGTTGCCTACGTCGTCGGCTCCGCCTTCTACTTCGACGAGCCCGAGCACAACTGCATGCGCCTCAACTTCTCCTACGCGAGCAAGGAGCAGATCGAGGAAGGCATCAAGCGGCTCGCCAAGGTCGTCTCCGAAGAGATCGCCGCCCACGAGGCCGGCCCCCGCGGCCAGACCCACCCCGAGGGCATGTAAACCGCCCGCGGACCAAGCCCACCGTCCGCCCTTCCCCGCCATACAGCCGCGGCCCGAGTCACCACTCGGGCCGTTTTGCTATCCTTTTCCCGATTTTGCGATTCTATACGGTGTTTATAACATCAATGTAAGCCTCTATACGGCCCGGCATCCTTGATAAACAAGGGCCGACGTCAATATCTTTATTGCAACACGGCCGCGCGCCGCCCGAACCACTCCCCACGGGGAGCAGGAACCGCAGCGAAGCTGAACCGCCGATCGAAGCCCGACGCTCGTTTTCAAAGAGGTCGCCCGCTTCGCGGAAGTCGCCGGGGTCGCGCGGATCGAAGGAGATCACATGGTTATCGTCGAACTGAAGGATGTCAGGAAGGTCTACCCCCTCGGGAAGGTAGAGGTCGAAGCGGTGAAGGGCGTCTCCTTCTGCATCGAGAAGGGCGACTTCATCTCCATCGCCGGCCCCTCGGGCTCGGGCAAGACGACCATCCTCAACATGATCGGCTGCGTCGACCGGCCCACCGCCGGTCTCGTCTCCATCGCCGGCACGCCGACGAAGGACCTGAAGGACAAGGCGCTCACGAACCTCCGCCACGAGACCCTCGGCTTCATCTTCCAGTCCTTCAACCTGGTGCCCGTCCTCAACGTCCGCGAGAACGTCGAGTTCCCCCTCCTCCTCGGCAAGGAGTCGCGGGGCAAGAAGGAGCGCGAGGAGTGGATCGACTACCTCATCGAGGAAGTCGGCCTCACCCAGTGGGCGCGCCACCGGCCGAACGAGCTCTCCGGCGGCCAGCGCCAGCGCGTCGCCATCGCCCGCGCCCTCGTCACCAAGCCCCAGATCGTCCTGGCCGACGAGCCGACCGCCAACCTCGACTCGAAGACAGGCGAGCAGATCCTGGAGCTCATGAAGAAGATCAACCGCGAGATGGAGACGACCTTCATCTTCTCCACCCACGACGCGCGCATCGTCAACATCGCCGACCACGTCATCCGCCTCCAGGACGGCCTCGTCACCGAGAACCTCCGCCGCGGCGAGGACGCCGGCGCCGCCTGCGAAGCCGGCGCCGAGGCCGGCGAGGGCGGGAGGGCCTGACATGCCGGTCCTGTGGAGAATAGCCTTCCGCAACATCTGGGAGCACAAGGCCAAGAGCTTCATCATCGGAAGCCTCATCGTGCTCGGCGTCGTCGTCATCGTGCTCGGCAACTCCCTCATCGACTCCTCGCAGGCGGGCATCCGGAAAAGCTTCATCGAGAGCTTCACCGGCGACGTGATGGTCCACGGCCCCTCCGAGAGCGCCGTCTCGATCTTCGGCCTCGAGTCCGCCGACGGCGAGATGGAAGTCCCGACCATACCCTCCTACGAGAAGGTCCTGGAGACCGTCAAGGCCGAGCCCGGCGTCGCGGCGGCCACGAGCATGGCGGTCGCCTACGGCTCCCTGGCCCTCGACGCCGAGGAACTGCCCGACACCGGCGACGAGCCGCAGGGCAACGGCCCTCCCGGAACCTTCGCCATCGTCAACGGCGTCGATCCGGCCACCTATTTCACGATGTTCCCCTCGATCAAGATCGAGGAGGGCCGCTATCTCGAAACCGGCGAGACGGGAATCCTCCTTAAGCGCGACCAGCTCGAAAGCCTCGGCAAGCGCTACGGCAAGACCCTCAAGGTCGGCGACAAGATCCTCATCAACGGCTTCGGCACCGCCGGCTTCAAGATCCGCGAGGTCGCCGTCGTCGGCCTCTACAAGCGCGATCCCGACGAGGGCGGCCCGCCCGCGACGGTCTACGTCGACATCGACACCGCCCGCGTCCTCGGCGGCCTCACCCTGGGAGCCGAGGAGGTCGCGAACCTCGACCCGAGCCAGACCGCCCTCCTCGCGAGCGACGACATGGACGCCCTCTTCGGCGAGGACATCGTCGACGCCGCCCCCGCCGCCAAGTCCGTGGACTTCTCCAAGGTCACGGGCCTCCTCGGCGACACCACCAAGCGGGAGAGCCTCAACAAGGCCGACACCGGCGCCTGGCACTTCATCCTAGTGCGCCTCAAGAACTCCAACGCGGCCCCCGCCTTCATCAAGGACGTGACCGGCAAGTTCGCGGCGGACGGCATCGACGCCAGGGCCACGAACTGGCAGGGCGCCGCCGGCTCCTTCGGCAAGTTCGCCGACATCGTGCGCGTCGTCTTCATCGTGGCCATCGTCATCATCGCCATCGTCGCGGTGATCATCATGATGAACACCCTCGTCGTCTCGGTCATCGAGAGGACCGGAGAGATCGGCACGATGCGCGCCCTCGGCGCGCAACGCGGCTACGTCCGCAAGATGTTCCTCGCGGAGACGCTGGCGCTGACCGTCTTCTTCGGGCTAGTCGGCTCCGCCCTCGCGCTCGGCCTGACGGCCCTGCTCAACGCCATAGGCATCGAGGCCGGCAGCGAACTCGTGGGCCTCCTCTTCGGCGGCAAGGTCCTGCATCTCGTCCCGCGGATCGGCTCCTTCGTCTCGACGCTGGTCATGGTCTTCTTCGTGGGCTTCCTGGCCCATCTATACCCCGTCTCGGTGGCGCTCAAGATCGAGCCCGTCCGGGCGATGCAGAACGAGTAGGAGAGCGCCGTGAAAACGCTCGTCAAGATTGCCTTCAAGAACCTGAACCGCCAGAAGAAGCGGAGCTTCCTCCTCGGGGGGGCCATCGCCTTCGGCATCATGATCGTCACCGTCATCGACGGCTTCGCCGGCGCCTTCGTCGGCAACGTGGCCGGCAACCTGGCCGACCTCTTCGCCGGCCACGTCTTCGTGGAGGGCGTGGAGAAGACCGCGAGCGGCAAGACCGTGGACGTCATCCGCGACGACCGCGCGATCAACGAGGCCCTGGCCGCCTCCGGCGTCGACTCCCGGCTCGTCCAGAAGCGGAGCGCGGCCGACGCGACCCTCGTCTTCGAGGGGAAGAAATCCAACCAGAGCCTCTTCGGCGCGGACTTCGCGAACGAGGAGTACCTCAAGAAACGCCTCGTCCTCAAGGCCGGCAAGTACGAGGACCTCCTCGAGCCCCGCTCCATCGTCTTGTCGGAGAAGGTCGCGGCCAAGCTCAAGGTCGAGCTCGGCGACCGGATCACCGTCCAGCTCAAGACCATCAAGGGCCAGAACAACGCCGGCGAGT
>JAEUJG010000627.1 GCA_016794765.1 Spirochaetaceae bacterium
AGGAATTATAAGGGGGAGCGCCGTCGGTCCCGCGGCCCGACCTCCCCTCCCGCTGCTCCCCCTGCCTCCAGCGTCCTCGCCCCGCCCGCCCCGCGTCCTGGCGCAGTTTCGCACGCGCGAAACTGCCCTTTCCGCCCTGGCTGGCGGGGCTCCGGTCGCTTGCGGCACCCCCACTTCCTCGCCCCGCCCGACCCCTCGCCGACCCCTCGCCGGTCAAGCCGCGACCCGTTTCGCCCGCGCGAAACCGGGCTATCCGCGCGGCTTCGCTCCGGGGACCAACGTTGACAGGCGGGTCGTCGGCTCCGATACTGGGCGAGTCTACAAGGAGGCAACATGCGTTGGATCACCCGCGCCCACGTCCACGTGGACCGTGTCGCCTGTCCTTGGCTCATCAAGCGCTTCGTCGATTCCGGGGCGGAGTTCTTCTTCGTGGCCAAGGCCGCGCTTGCGGGGGCGGTACCGGCCTTCCGGTCGCGGCGGCGGCTGCCGTCGTTGACCGGACAGGCGGCGTCGTTATACTGAAAAGGGGAGGAGCTTCGGGTCCCGCGAATTCCCGGGCCGCCTGGGCGGTCCGGCTTCCCGGCCCCGGCGCCGCTGTCATGGCCCACCGAACGCTAAAGAACGGCTACAGTTCCCTCGTCGAGCGGCTCAACCGCTTTCCCCAAGGCGCGCCTCCGAGCGAGCTCCTCTTCAGGATCCTTTCGGTCCTCTTCAGCGAGAAAGAGGCGGCTCTGGTCGCACTCCTTCCCTTGCGGCCCTTCGACGCGGCGACGGCCGCCCGGCTTTGGAAGCTCAATGAATCCGAGGCGATCCGCCTCCTCGAGGACCTCGCCTCGCGCGGCATGATCCTCGACATGGAGCGCGACGAGGGCGGTCGCGTCTTCACGTTGCCGCCGCCGATGGCGGGCTTCTTCGAGTTCTCGATGATGCGCGTCGGCGACCGCCATGACCAGCGCCTGCTCGCGGAGCTCTATTACCAATACCTCAACGTGGAGGAGGACTTCGTCCGCTGTCTCTTCGCGGGCGGCGAAACCGAGCTCGGCAGGGTCTTCGTGAACGAACGCGCCCTGGCCGAGGGCGCCTTGGCCGTAGGGACGGAAGCCGATCGCGCGCCGGCGGGGCGGGGCTCGTCAGGGCGCGCCGCGGGCCCCGACACCCTCCAGGTCCTCGACTACGAGCGCGCGAGCGAGGTCATCCGGAGCGCGACCCACCGCGGCGTCGGGACCTGCTATTGCCGCCACAAGATGTCCCACCTCGGTAAGGCCTGCGACGCGCCCCTCGACATCTGCATGACCTTCAACGGGGTCGCCTCCTCACTCGTCAAGCACGGCGTCGCGCGGGGCGTCGACGTCGCGGAGGGCCTCGACCTCCTCGACGAAGCCGTGGAGCGGGGTCTCGTACAGTTCGGCGAGAACGTCCGCGAGTCGGTCTCCTTCGTCTGCAACTGTTGCGGTTGTTGCTGCGAGGCCCTCCTCGCGGCCAAGCGTTTCGCCGTCCTCAATCCGGTCGCGACGACCAATTACCTTCCCGCAGTAGCGTCTGCATCCTGCACGGGCTGCGGCAAGTGCGCGGAGGCCTGCCCCGTGGAGGCGATGGGCCTCGTCTCCGCCTCGGACCCCAAGGCGCCGCGCCGGAAAAAGGCCCGCGTGGACGAATCGCTGTGTCTCGGTTGCGGCGTCTGCGTCCGCGCCTGTCCCGCGGGCGCCCTCTCGCTCGCGGCGCGCGGCGCGCGGATCCTCACGCCCGTCAATTCCGCGCATCGCGCCGTCCTCATGGCCATCGAGCGGGGCAAGCTGCAGAACCTCGTCTTCGACAACCAGGCCCTGGCCAGCCACCGCGCGATGGCCGCCGTCCTCGGCGTCATCCTGTCGCTGCCGCCCGCCAAGCGGCTCATGGCGAGCCGGCAGATGAAGTCGCGCTACCTCGAGCGGCTCCTCTCGCGCAAGGCCTTCATCAGGGAAGGGGCTTAGGAACCGCACCGCGCCGCATCGCGCCGCGCCGCGCCTCGCCGTACCGCGCTGGCGGTCGGCGCGGAAGCGGAGGTTTTCGCCCGAGGCTCCGGGCGGGCCGCGGCGCCGAATCCTTGCATTCCAGCCTCCATGCGCTAGACTGGAAACGATCGATAGGCGTCCGCGCATCGAGCCGGCCGTCCCCTGCCTCATCATGCAAAAAAACCGCGCCCGAGGGAGTCGTCGATGAAAAAACTGCGCACGCGGATCATCCTCCTCCTGTTCGTCTCGGTCCTGCCCGTCGTCATCGGTTTCCAGGCCTTCAGCGCCATCGGCAACTGGGCGGCCCTGCGCCAGGCTTCGCTGTACTACATTCAGCGTCTCGCCGCCGAACGCGCCCTGGAGCTTTCCTCGGGGCTCAGCCTCGCCGCCCACGCCGCGGTGTCCTTGGCCGATTCGATCTCCAACGCGCGCGCCGCCGGCGCGGCCGGCCGCGACTTCCCGCAGCGGCTCTTCGCGTCGGCCCTCGGGCGCGATCCTTCGCTCTTCGCCGCCTGGGCCTTTTTTGAGCCGAACGCCTGGGACGGCCGCGACGCTTCCCATCGCAAGGCCCCCGGCTACGACGAGACGGGCGGCTACTCACCCTGGGTTTGGAGGAAGGGCGGGGAGCTCGTCACCGAGCTCACCTATTGGGGCGAAGGCAGTTACCTGAACCCCTACTATACGGGCCCCAAGCAGGCGGGAAAAACCGTCGTAATCGATCCCTATGTCGACGACAGCGAGGAGAAGACCCTGATGACGACCATCTCCTCGCCGCTCTTCGACGCCTCCGGCGCCTTTTACGGCGACGTGGGCGTCGACGTGAGCCTCGCGGAGCTCTCCGCCCGGGCGGCGACCGGTCTTGTCTCGTCCGGCGGCGGCTGGGTCGCCCTCGTTTCGGCGCTCGGGACGGTGGTGGCCCATTCCGATCCCTCCCTCGTTGCCAAGACCCTTCAGGAGCTCGAAGGTCCCGAGAACGCCGCGCGGCTCCTTCCCTCGACCACCGGGGCCGACGCGGTGACGGCGGCCACCGCGTCGAGCGGCCGCTGGGAAACTTCCGGCGAGTTCGCCGAACCGACGCGCTTCGCCTCGCGCTCCGCGGGCACGACCTGCTTCGCGTCCTCCGCGCCGGTCAGCATCGGCGGCTTGGAGCAGTGGCGCCTCATCTTCGCCGTGCCCGTCGCGCGGGCCGAGGAGGCCGCCAACAAGGCCGGACTCCTTCTCGGCGGGAACGTGCTGGCCCTCGTCGTACTCCTCTTCCTCGCGGCGCTTTTCGTCGCGCGCACCATCACGAAGCCGGTCGGCGCCATCGCCGAAGCCTACGAGCGCATGGCCGACGGCGATTTCTCGGGCACGCTCGAGGTCAAGCGCAGGGACGAGCTCGGTTCCCTCGCGGAGGGCTTCAACGAAGTCGGCGCCTCCGTTTCCGAGATCGTGCGCGCGGTCCGCCGATCGACGCGAGAGCTGGAGGACGAGGCCGGCGACCTGTTGCGGGCCACCGCGGAAACCGAGGAAGCGATCGTCCGCATCGCCGGCGCGACGGAGGAACTGCGCAGCCTCGCGGAGCGGCAGGACGACCGGGTCCGCACCGCCTCGACCGCGATCAAGGAGATCGGCGGCGACGTCGCGGGCCTCCACGCGCAGGTCGACGAGCAGTGGCAGGCGATCGAGCGCTCCCGCGAGTCGGTGACGGCCTTGGCGGGGCGCATCGCGGAGAGCGGCCGCGCGATGAAGGGCATGGAGGAGGTGTTCTCCGAGCTGCAGGACGCGGTCGAGGGCGGGGCGGCGACCATCGCCGGCGTGCGCGAACTCTCCGAGGAAGTGCTCCGCAAGTCGGAGAGCCTCGCGGAGGCCAGCGACGTCATCTCTTCGATCGCCGACCGCACCAACCTCCTCGCGATGAACGCGGCCATCGAGGCGGCCCACGCGGGCGAGGCGGGCAAGGGCTTCGCCGTCGTCGCCGACGAGGTCCGCACCCTCGCCGAATCGACGACCGAACGCTCGGGCCAGGTCCAGGAGACCCTGCGGGAGGTGAACGACGCGGTCGCGGCGATGCGCTCCCGCGCCGATCGGGCCGAATCGGCCTTCGGCAGCATGCGCGGCCTCATCGCCGACACGGCCAAGCTCGAGACCCTGGTGCGCGAGTCCATGGACCGCGAGATCGCCGACGGCGAGCGGGTCGTCGGGGAGCTCGACCGCATGGGCGTCATTTCGCGGCGCGTCAGGACCGGCGCGGAGGCGATCCGCAAGGAATCGGAGTCCATCGGCCTGAGCGTCGAAGACATCGAGCGCAACGGCGTGGCGCTCCGCGGCCTTTCCGCCGAGGTGGGTTCGGAAGCCGAAGGCCTCAAGTCCGTCGCGGGCAAGCTCCGGAACGGCGCGGAGTCCAACGGCGACCTCGCAGCCTCCGTCAAGGAGGAGGCTGCCCGCTTCATCGTGGCCGAGTGATCTTGTTTGTCGGCCTGCCCGCGGGTTCGGTCCGCGCGGCCGGCAGGGCGGCGGCGCCGCGCGGACGGTCCCTCGCGGCTTCCGATTCTCAGGGTTCGTTCAGCACCCGCTCGACGATGGCAGCGTAACGTCCGTCCCGTTTCATCCGGTGGATTTCGGCTGAAAGGAGGGGCACGAGGTCGCGGTGGCGGACGTTGAGATAGAGGTAGTGGGGCATTACCTCCAGGGGCGGATCAAGGGGGCGGATTTCGTCCAGGCCGAGCTTGCGCGCCATGGCGACACCGTCGAGCTTCTGGAGGAGGGCGATGTCTATCCGCCCGAAGCCGAGCATCCTGAACAGCGCCTCCGTCTCCTTGACGCGGGAAATCTCGGCCGCCTTGACGTTTTCCTCGTAGAGCTTCCAGCCGAGCAGATAGCCGACCCTCCATTTTTCGAGATCCTTCCAGCCCGAGATCCTGATCGCGGGATCGCGGGCGAAGGCGGACATTTCCACGTCATAGTAGGCTTCCGGCACCTGGATCAGGTTCGGATACTGCGAGGAGAGGCCCGCGATCCGGACGCCGTCGCCGTCCTCGATCCCGGCGTTCGCGTTCTGGAGCGCCCGTTCCCCCGCCTGGCGGTTGACGCGGAGTTCATAGCCCAGGGACCTGAGCGCTTCCTTCGTCACGAGTTCCATGAGCATGGCGAGCCGCGGCGGCGAGGCGGTGTTGATGACGAGGGGCTTGGCTTGCGCGAAG
>JAEUJG010000639.1 GCA_016794765.1 Spirochaetaceae bacterium
TGACGTCCCAGACCGCCAGCCCGAGGCGGCCGAGGAGCTCGATCCGGGCGCCGCGCGATTCGGGCCTGGGCTCCCCGGCCAGTAGGGCCAGGACTTCCCAGAAGTGGTTCCGGTCGTGGGCATAGTACTCGCCCCGCTCGAGGGAGCGCGCCGAGGGGAAGGAGCCGAGAATGAGGACCCGCGCCCCCGCGGGCGCCACGGGCTCGAGGCCGCGCATCTCCTTGCCTCCCGCCTTCAGGGGCGGATCGGCGGCGCGAAGAGGTCCACCCAGGGCGGCGCCGCCGTGAAGCGCGCGAAGAGGAAGAGGGCGACGAGGGCGAAGGCGAAGGCGGCGATCTCCAGGGGCCGCCCGAGGCGCCGTTCCCCGAGCCGGTCCTCGAGGCCCTGGATGAAGAGGCCCGCGGCGAGGACCGTCGCGTTCGCCCAGAGGATCTCGGCGAGGTCGCTCGGCATGGGGCCGACGACGGCGGGGGCGAGGTACCAGAGGGTCGTGAAGATCAGGGGCGCGAAGACGGCGCCGAGGAGGCGGCTCGCGAGGAAGCCGACGAGGGGCGAGGGGCGGAGCGCCGCGAGCTCGCCCGCCGAGACGGCGATCCAGGCGTAGAAGCCGATCTTCATGTGCTGGAAGACCGATTCGTCGACGCCGCTGAAGACGGCGGTGACGGGCGAGGGCCACCAGTCATAGGCGAAATGGCCGACGACGAAGGCGATCTGGAAAGCGACGGCCCTCGTGACGATGCGGCCCGTCTTGCGTGATATGAGGTCTCCGCCCATGGCCTCTCCCTTCGCCCCGCCGCTCCCCTCGGGGGCGCCCCTCGGGGGCCTCGGCGCCGGACCCGCCCATGATGCGGCAGTTTCGGCGCCGGCGCAATCGCCCGAACCGCGGCTTCCGGGGGGGGGGAAGCTTGCGGTCGGCGCGGCGGGAACCTAGACTGAAATGAGGCGCTTTTCCGCCCTGGTCCGGTTTCGGCCGCGGTCCCGCGCCTTGGAGGATCCGATGGCGATGACCGAAGCCCAGTTCGCCGAGGGGCTCGTCGAGCAAATGGCCAACTCGCCAGAGATCACGCTCGAGCCCGGCACGCGCATCGTCCTCCTCGGCGACCTCCACGCGGGCGACGGTTCCTCCCGCGACGACCTCCGCCGCAACGGTCCCCTCCTCCATGCCCTCCTCGAGCGTTACTATCTCGAGCGCGGCTCGACCCTCGTCCTCAACGGCGACATCGAGGAGCTGCAGAAGTTCAACTTCGCCCGGATCTACGACGCCTGGGAATCCCTCTACGGCGTCTTCGACCGCTTCGCCGGGCAGGGTCGGCTCTTCAAGATCTACGGCAACCACGACGACAAGCTCCTCGAATACGCGGACTATCCCTACGCCCTCTTCCCGGGACTCAGGATCATCGCGGGCGGGCGGCTCATCTATGTCTTTCACGGCCACCAGGCCTCCCACTTCTACGTGAAGTACAACAAGGCCTCGGGCGCCCTCGTCCGCTACGTCCTCGGCACCCTCGGCATCAAGAACCTCAACGTGTCCAAGAACTCGCGGAGGAAGTACGCGATCGAGCGCCGCACCTACGGCTTTTCGCGGGAGCGGCGCCTGGTATCCATCATCGGCCACACGCACCGCCCCCTTTTCGAGTCCCTTTCGAAATACGACTACCTCCGCTTTTCGATCGAGCGGCTCTGCCAGGAATACACGCTCGCGGAGACGGCGCGGCGCGGCGAGATCGCGGAGACCGTCGCCCTCTTCAAGGAGGAGATGCTGCGGCTCCGGCGCAAGGAGCGCCGCTTCGGTCGCACGCCGGGACTTTACGGCCGCGACCTCCTCCTTCCCTGCCTCTTCAACGCGGGCTGCGCCGTAGGCAAGAAGGGCATCACCGCCCTCGAGATCGAGGGGAACAAGATCGAGCTCGTGTACTGGTTCGAGGAGGGCAAGGAGCGCCGCTACCTCGACCGCGAGGTCCTGCGCGCCGTCGACCTGCCGGGCACTCCCTACAGGCGCGCGGTGATAAATTCCGAACGCCTCGATTTTCTTTTCGCCCGCATGGACCTCCTGGCCTAGGGAGCGGCGACCGTCCGAAGGCGTGGGCCGGCCGCGCCGCCGCCCCGCCGTCGCCGCGCCGCCGCCGGTGACGCTTGCGCATGGAAAAAAGGCGCCCGGTAGGCTATGCTGGAGGCATGACGATGGTCGGGCGCCGCCAGGGGCGCGCTCCGAACCCAAGCGAGGGAGGAGCTCGATGAAACCGCATGACCGGAAGGTCCCGTTGATCGCCGCCATCCTCGCCTTCGCCGTCACCCTTGCGCTGGTCCCCAGCTCCTGCGCCGACCGCTTCGCGGAAGGCGCCGCGGAGGCGGGCGCGATAGCCGCGGCCATGGACGCGAAGACCGTCGCGATCCGGCGCGGTCTCCTCGGCGTCGCCGAAAAGGGCCTCGAGATCCTTTCGAACCCGGGCGCCTACGCCTCCGATCTCTTTCCCGGGCGGAGCTTCGAGTTCTTCAAGGAAACCGTCTACCACACCCCGAAGGACGACGGGCACGGCACCCTCTTCTCCACGGGCTTCGTCCCCGTCGGCCCGAAGGAAAAGGCCCGGCTCAAAGCCCTCGAGCACCTGTCCCCCCACCAAAAGGCCTTTGTCGAATCGGGCCCCGCCGGCGGCCTCGTCTCCCAGACCTATTTCATCACCGCCGACAGCCTCTTCGCCTTCTATCCCTACGCCGACCTCTTGTCCTACATCCCGCCGAAGCGCGACATCCGCACCCGCGGCATCTGGCTCCGCTTCACGGAGGGGCCCCAATCCGGCGCTGCCTACCACTGGGCCGCCCCCTACGTGGACACGACGGGCAAGGGCTACGTCGTCGACGTGACCTGCCCGGTCCGTTCCGGCGGGGAATTCGTCGCCGTCGCCGGCGCCGACATCACGCTGAACGCGCTGGAAGCCGGCCTCGCCGCGCGCGACGACCTCAATCTCATCCTCGTCGAGCCGGCATCCACCCAGATCATCGCCCTGAGCGCCGCCGCCGAACGCCTGTTCAAGGTGGACAACGCCGACGCCTTCAAGTACCTCCGCATGATCGAATCGAACACGGGACTGGACTCGCCGGTGATG
>JAEUJG010000022.1 GCA_016794765.1 Spirochaetaceae bacterium
CCTTAAATTACTACTATTAGGCAAATACCCTCCATTTATTCGATATGTGTATGTTTATCTATTTAGTTTATTTAATCTATTGACACGGAATGGTTATGGGTTTATCGATAGTAAACACTTTGTTTGGCCGTCAAACTACCCCCTTGAGGGGGTATGAGAAAAGTCAGGAGGAATCAGGTGAAACGCGCATTGAAGTCCATGTCGTTGCTGCTGGCGGCGGCGCTCGCCCTCGCGCTCGGCGGGTGCGAAAACATCAAGCCGACCGCCAAGGCCCAGGACCGCGCCGTCGCGTCCATGAAGCCCGGCGTCTACAGCCAGACGGTCAACGGCATGCACGAAGGCATGGTGGTCGAGGTCACGCTCTCCGAAAAGCGCATCGAAAAGGTGCTCGTCAAGACGCAGAACGAGACCGCCGGCGTCTCCGACACGGCCCTCGTCAAGATGCCCGAACGCATCGTCGCGGCCCAGAGCATTGAGGTCGACGTCGTCGCCGGCTCGTCGCGGACGAGCACCGGCATCCTCGAGGCGGTCGCGGCCGCCATCGCCGCCGCCGGCGGCAAGGTCGAGGACTTCAAGGTCGCGCCCGAGGCGCCGAAGGCCGTTATCGCGAAGGAAGAGTCCGCCGCGGTCTCCTCCGACCTCCCCGCCAAGTGGGACCTGAGCTACGACGTCGTCGTCGTGGGCGGCGGCTTCGCCGGCCTCTCGGCGTCGCACAGCGCCGCGACCCACGGCGCCAAGGTCCTCCTCGTCGAGAAGATGCCCTTCGTCGGCGGCAATTCGCAGATCAACGGCGGCGTCTACGCCTCCTACACCTCCAAGCTCGCCGCGGAGTACCAGAAAAAGTTCAACCTGGTCCCGGACAGCGCCGAGAAGCACATCGCCGACACCCTGAAGGGCGGCGACTACATGGGCGACCCCAAGCTCGTCAAGAACATGGTCTACGGCGCGCCCTTCTACCTCGACCTCCTCCTGGACAACGGCCTCAAGGTCCGCGAGTCCCTCACCCGGCCGGGCGGGCACTACGGCTACCGAACCTACACCACCGTCAACGGCGTCGGCAGCGACATCGTCCAGGTCCAGAAGAAGATGGTGAAGGAAGCCGGCGTCAAGGTCATGACCGAGACCAAGATGACCAAGATCTACCGCGAGGCCGGCGCCGCCGGCAAGGTCGTCGGCATCCGCGTCGACACCGCCGAGGGTCCCAAGACCATCAAGGCCGCGAAGGGCCTCGTCCTCGCGACCGGCGGTTTCTCGGCCAACGTCGAGATGCGCCAGAAGCACGTCCCCGCCCTCGACGCGACCCTCCCCACGACCAACCACGTCGGCGCCACCGGCGAGGGCCTCGTGATGGCCCAGGAAGTCGGCGCCAACACGACCCAGATGAGCTACATCCAGCTCTACCCCTTCGCCAATCCCAACGACGGCGTCCTCGACGCCTTCGCGGTCATCCCCTTCTCCGGGCCGAGCGCGGGCATCGTCTACGTCGACGTCAACGGCAGGCGCTACGTCAACGAGGGCGAACGCCGCGACGTCTGCTCCAAGGCCGCCCAGGATTCCGCCGGCTTCCCCACCTTCTCCGTCTTCGGCGAGGAGATCTACCGCAAGGGCGGCTTCATCACCGAGGAGCAGCTGGCCGCCGGCATCAAGGCCGACCGCATCTTCAAGGCCGACAGCCTCGAGGCGCTGGCCGCCGAGATCAACAAGCGCGCCTACAAGGGCAAGAGCGTCGCCATGTCCGGCGCCGCGCTCGCGGAGACCATCGCGAAGCACAACGGCTACGTCCAGAACCTCAAGGATCCCGACTTCGGCAAGCGCATCGACAAGGGCGTCATGATGACCATCGAGAAAGGCCCCTACTATGCCATCCCGCAGTGGCCCTCCGTCCACCACACGATGGGCGGCGTCACCATCACCCCGAAGACCGAGGTCCAGGACGTCTGGGGCAAGGTCATCCCCGGCCTCTACGCGGCCGGCGAGGTGACGGGCGGCGTGCACGGCACGAACCGCCTCGGCTCCAACGCCATCCCCGACGCCTGTGTCCACGGCTACATCGCGGGCCAGGTGGCCGCGGCCGGCACCCTCCCCTCCTTCATCGCCGACAAGTAGTCAGTCCCGGGCACCGGCCGACGGTGCCCGGACAGGTTGTACGACAAGGCCCGCCCCCGGTCGTCCGGAGGCGGGCCTTGTGCCGCGCGCGGCTTGCGCCTTACGCGGCGGCGGGCACGAAGCTAGTCCGGCCTGAAGCGCCGCCCTTCGGCCTTGCAGAGCCGCTTGGCCAGGCGCCGCCCCTCGATCGCGCAGGGCGGCAGGCCGCCGCCGGCGTTGGTCCACTGGCCGACCATGTGGAAATTGGCGAGGCCGGGCAGGGTCCTGGCGATCTTCTTGCCCATGGCGCCGCCCGTCGGCAGCCAGCCTTCGTAGCTTCCGCGCCAGTTGTTCGTGTAGCGGATGAAGGTGGCGGGCGTCGCCAGGTCCACCGTCTCCACGGCCGCGGCCAGGCCGGGCACGAAGCGGTCCAGGGCCCCGATCAGCTTCCGGGCCGTCTCCGCCTTTTCGGCGGCGTAGGCGGCGGGATCCTTGGCCTTGAGCCCCGTCCAGTACGCGTCGTTCCCGGTCTCGACCATCACCGTGGCCGCGGTCTTGCCCGCGGGGGCGCTCGTCGGGTCGAAGTGGTAAAGGCGCAAGGGAAAGCGCTTGACGCCGAGCGCGCCGCCCTCGAGGGCGAGGGGCTCGTCCAGGGTGAAGACCTGGCTGTGGGGCTGCGCGGAGAAATCCGCCGCCAGGCCCAGGCTCAGGTAGATCAGCGAGGGGTAGCGCTTCATCGCGCCGGGGCCGCCCTGGTCGGCGAAGGACGCCTCCAGGTCCGGATGGGGGTACCGCCCGCCCAGGAGCCGCTTGACGGTGTCGTAGCCGTCGGCCGCGGAAACTACGTAGTCCGCCGTCTCGCTGCCCCAGGCGCCGCGAAGTCCGACCGCCCTGCCCCCTTCGACGAGGATCTCGTCGACGCGGGACTTGTAGCGGATCTTGCCGCCGCGGGAAAGGTAGTCCGCCTCGAGGGCGCGCGCGAAGGCGAGGGAGCCGCCGATCGGGTAGCCCGAGGATTTCTTGGCCATGAAGCCGAGCATCATGAAGAGGGCGGCCGCGGGGAGTTCGTCCATCGCGTCGCCGAAAAGGCGCTCAAAACCTTCGCGGAGCCGGGCGCTCTTTACGGGCCGGACGAGGTCGGCGACGCTTTTCTTGATCCAGGGCGCGAGGAGGAGGGCCGAGGGCAACCTGGCGGCGAGGGCGAGCGCCGCGCCGGGCTTGAGCTTGTCGAGGGCGGCGGGCATGTCGAGGCGGCTCGTCCGCCGGACGTTCGCCGCGACGAGGCGCGCGACCGCGCCGTCGGCGGGACCGAGGCGCAGGATCTCCGCCTCGAGCCGGTCGGGATCGGTATACAGGTTGAAGGTGTCGCCGTCCGAAAGGCGGGCGCTCGTATAGACATCCCATTCGACATAGCGGAGGTCGGCGGCGCCGAGCTCCTTCCACAACTCGTGGAGGTTGCTGGCGGGCCCCGAGCCCATGAGCCAATGGACGCAGCCGTCGAAGGAATAGCCGTCGCGGGTCCAGGAGGTGCAGAGGCCGCCGGCCTTGTCGTGCAGCTCGAAGATCTCCGTGTCGAAGCCGTTGCGCTGGAGGTAGCCGGCCGCCGAGAGGCCGGCGATGCCGGCGCCGATGACGAGAACGCGTTTTCCCATGTTGGTCTCCCCGCTCCGGCCCCGCAGGCGCCGAAACGAAAGGCGATGTCCGGCCCGCATGCGCGGCGCCGGAAGCCCGGGCGGTCCTTGCCAAGCCCGGGGTCAGTGGAAATATAGCGCCGGAAACTTCGGCGGGCAAGCGGGGAGGAGAAAGCGCCCGGCCTTCGCTATACTCGAAGCATGAACACGATTCGCGTCCTTTCTTTGGTCGCCGCCGTGGCGCTGGCGGGCATGGGCGGCGGCCTTGCGGCCCAGCAGCCCCAGCAGCCCCAGCAGCCCCAGCAGCCCCAGCAGCCCCAGCAGCCCCGCCAAGGTCCGGCCAAGGCGAGCGCCGGACTCACGATCGCCGAACCCTACTGGCAGGCTTTGGACGCCGACTCCGCCGCGACCGTCAAGAAAGCCTGGCGGGCCGCCCTCGAACTCGTCGCCGCCGACCTCGGTCCTTCCTTCGCGCCGATCCTTTCGAACCAGGCGGCACCGGCCGCCGGGCGGCAGGGTCCCCTCCTCCGCGCGACCATCGCGGGCCAGCGCGGATCCTACAGCGCGGTCTTCCAGCTCGAAGGAATCCCGCCGGCGACGGGGGGCGCGTCGGGGGCCGCGACCGGCGCGACTCAGGCGGTCGAGGCGAACGCCGCGCGGTACCTGTCCTTCGCGGCGGTCGAGCCCTCCACCGCCCTCGAATTCGCGCGCGCCCTGGAATCCCTCCTTCGACTCCTCGAGCGCGGGCCGAGCCGCCCCTCGCCCGTCCTTGTCGACGCCTTTTCGCCTTCGGAGCTCGTCGGCGTCGACTTCGCCTCGGATCCCTCCCTTTTCTACCCCTACGGCCTCGCCGCGCGTCCGGACGGCAGCCTCCTCGTCGCCTGCGGCCAGACGGTGCTCGAGCTCGACGGGTTCTGGCGCGTGAAAGGCCTGCCCGCCAAGCGCCTCTCCGACGAGGGGAACCTCGTCTTCGCCTACGGTTTGGCGCTCACGCCGGCCGGCACCCTCTTCGTGCGGAGCGCCGACGGCACGGGACTCTGGGCCTTCGCCGAGGGCTCCGAGGACTATCGCCGCCTCCGCCTCGACGCCCCCGCGGGCAGCCTCTTCGGCGTGATGGGCGACGGCTCGCCCTTCGTCGTCTCCATGCAGCCGCGCCTTGCCCGCGTCTACGGCGCCCGCGGCCGGCGGGACATTCCCCTCGCCGCCGACGCGAGCGTCTACGCCGCCTCGGCCGGTCCCGACGGGACGCTCTGGCTCGTCGACGCCGCCAAGGGGAGCGTCCGGATCGTCGACGCCGAGGGAGGACTCCGCGACATCGTCTACCCCGAGCTTCCGCCGGGCACGGTCCTCATGAAGCTCCGCGTCCTCGCGGACGGCGGCTTCCTGGGCGCGACCCAGACGGACCTGCGGCGCTTCGACGCCTCCGGCCGCCAACTCTGGGTCTGGGACGGCAAGGAGTCGGGGCTCGCGCTTTCCTTCCTGTCGAACAGCGATCTCGCGGTGGCGCCGGGAGGCATCGTCTACGTCAACGATTTCATGGGCCGGCGCATCCTCCGCCTGGCCGAGGATCCGGCGGCCTTGCCGCCGCCCCTCGCGCGGATCGCCCGCGCCGACCGGGCCCTCAGGGCCGAGCCCGCGAGGCCGGAGCTGCGCTTCGCGCTCGCGGAAGCCTACGAGGCGGCGGGCGCCCTCGAATCGGCTCGCGCGGAGTTCGGGCGCTACCTCGAGGAGCGGCCGGCGGACGCGCGGGCGGCCGACCGCGAGCAGGGGCTGCGGATCGAGCTGCTCGCGGCCAAGGCCGCGGCGGCGGAGAAGGACGCCCGCACGCGCCTCTCCCGCTTCGGCCCGGAGACGGCCCGGGAGGCCTACGGCCGCGCGATGCGCACCCTCGAGGGCCTCGCCGCCGCGAAGCCGGGCGACGCCGCGCTCGCCGAGCGGATGCGGTCCCTCAGGGCCGCCTTCCAGGCCGCGGAGCGGGGTTCGGCGGCGGCCCCCCGCTCGCCGGAGCTCGTCCGCGTGGAGCTCGCTGCCCTCTTCCCCTCCCTCCTCCAGGCCTACCGCGGGCGGCCCGCGGGCCGGATCGTCCTGCGCAACGGCCTCGGCGAGCCGCTCACCCGGCTCAGCGCCGAGCTCTTCGTGCAGAAATACATGGACTACCCCTCGCGCGGGCCGGAGCTCGCCTCGCTCAAGCCGGGGGCAGAGGCCGCGCTGGACCTTTCGGCCCTCCTCAACGAGCGGGTCCTCGAGGTGGAGGAGGACCTGCCGCTCCAGGCTCGCATAACGCTTCGCTTCACGGACTCCGGAGGGGAGCGCTCGGTGGAGCTCTTCCGCCCCGTCACGCTCTACCGGCGGACGGCCATCGCCTGGGACGACTCGGGCAAGCTGGCCGGCTTCGTCACACCGAACGAGGAATCGGTTTCGCGCATCGCCTTCGAAAGCCTGGCGCCGGCGGCCGCGACCGCCGCCGGCGCCCCGGTCCCGCGGGTGGCCGCCCCGGACCTCGTCTCCACGCGCTTCCAGCGGGCCGTCGCGCTGGGCGGCGCCCTCGGGGCCCTGCCCCTGTCCTATGTGCCCGATCCGGGGTCGCCCATCGCGGCCGCGCTCGGCCGCGGCGAGGCCGTGGACACCGTGCGCTTCCCGCGGACCACCCTGGCCTACCGCGGCGGCGACTGCGACGACACGACGGCCCTCCTCGCCTCCGTCCTCGAGGCGGCCGGGATCCCCACCGCCATCCTCACGACGCCGGGCCATGTCTTCCTCGCCTTCGATTCCGGCGAGGACGGGGAAAGCGCCTGGCTCTTCGCGGCCCCGGGCTACGAGACGATCGTGGCCGGAGGCCGGACCTGGATTCCCCTCGAGAGCACCGTGCTCGGCGAGGGTTTCGCCGCCGCCTGGAAGGCCGCCTCGATCCTCGTCGCGCGGCACCGCGGCGGCAGGGACTTCGAGTTCCTGCCCCTGGCCGCTCTTCGCGCCGCCTACCCGGCCCTGCCCCTGCCGCCCGGCCTCCAGCCCGCGGCGCGGCCCGACGCGGAGGCCAAGGCGGCGCTCGCGGCGAAGGACCGCGCGGCCCTCCTCGCCGAGATTTACGCGCCCCTCGCGGCGGAGCGGGAGGCGGCCCGCGCCTCGGCCCGCGGCAAGGACTGGAGCCGCGCCACGAACCGGCTGGCGCGGCTCGCGGCGAGCTACGGCGATCCCGAGCGGGCCCGATCTGCGCTCGCGGAGATCATCGCGCGCGAGCCGGGTTACGTCGCCGCCTACCTCAATCTCGCGACGCTGGCGCTGGCCGTGGGCAAGCGCGAGGAGGCGGCGGCCCTGCTCAAGCGGGCCGAAGGCGCCTCGCCGGGGACGACCGCCGTCCGCGCCTACGCGGAGCGGACCGGCCTCGTCGCGGCGCTCGGGCCGGGCCAAGGCGCGGCCAAGCCGGGGACGACGGCGGGAGCCGCGCCGGCGGGCGCCGCGGGTTCGGCGGCCGGAGGTCCTGCCCCGGGCGCCGCCGGGCCGGCGCTAGCCGACTCGGCGGCCGCCGGGACGAGAGCCGCGGGCGCCGAGGCGCCGCGCTGGGAGGAATAACCGGAGCGAGGGAGCGCGGACTCCCGGCGCGGCGCCGACTCCTGGTGGCGCCCGGACTCCCGGCGCGGCGCGGGCATAGGGCGCCGCCCACACCCGGGATAGCTAGCGCCCCAGCTCCATCACCGCGCCGGCGCCGAGAATGACGACGGGAATCGCGAAGCCGACGCCCGCGTGGGCGACGCCGAGAACCCGTACCGTCTCGTGGTCGCCGGTTCTGAGGGCCTCGCTCGTGAAATATCCCATCACGGCCTCGGAGGCCATGAGGAAGGCGTGGGCGAAGAAGGCGTAGCGGTGCGCCTTGGAACGGGACAGGCCAGGCTCTAGGGGACCCATGAAGCCGATGCCCGTCGCCGCGTCGGCGAGGTAGAGGGTCTCGCCGGCGGCGAGGAGGCCGACATGGGTCCACCGGAGCGCCTGGCCGCGCCCGCCGCCGTAGAGGTCGCCGATGGCGGTCGCGCACTGCGGACCGATTTGCGACTCCTCGGTCATGCCGAGGGAATCGCGGATCTCGTGCCCGGCCGTCATGAGGTCGTAGGCGCGCACGGCGCCGACGACGCCCGCGGCGAGGAGGAGTCCTCCGGAGGCCCAGCCCGCGGCCTTGTGAAAGGCCGTCTTGCTCGGGAATCCGAAAAAGGGCGACGCCGGAGCCGCGCCCGCCGCGCCCGCCGTGGCGGCGGATACGGCGTCGCTCCCGGCCGCGGGGGACGGCGCCTCCGCCGTGGCCGCGGAGACCGCGTCGGAACCGGCAAGGCGGGAAGGCGCGGCGGGGCCCGGGCCATAGGTCATCGGGAGCGGCGTACCCGCGGTCGGCGGAAGGGCCGTCGCCGCGAAGGCCGCCGACGCGCCGGCGGCGCAAGTAAGGATGAGGACAAGCGTTCGGATGGGTTGCATGCGCCCAGCCTATAGAATAATGACATCGATGTCACAATAATCCGCCATTAGTTTGAGGAAAGTTAGCCCGCTCGTACTCGCGGCGGGCGACCTCGCCCCGGCTTCGGGACCCCGCCCTTGTTGGGCCCGCCGCCGCCCCGCCGGGGCGGGGGGGGGGGGCGGGTGTTGGCGGGGGGGGGGCGGGGGGGGGGCGGGGGGGGGGGGGGGGTGTGGGCCGGCGGGG
>JAEUJG010000041.1 GCA_016794765.1 Spirochaetaceae bacterium
CAGCGGGACAGGAAGCAGCTCGCCCTCGCGGACGCCGCCGCCCTCGCCGCCCACGCCGCCGCCAAGGCCGAGCTCGCCGCCGCCGAGGCCTCCGCTCGGACCGAGTTCGCCGCCCTCGCGGAGGAGGCCGCGACCCTCGCCGACGAGGCCGCCCTCGCGGCGCCGCGCGCGGCCTATGCCGCCGTCCTCCTCGCGGAAAAGGAACGGGCCCGCGCGGCCGGACTGATCGACGACGCCGAACTCGCGGCCGCCCGCTGGGAGCGCGACCGCCTGGCCTACGAAAACGACCTCGCCCGCTGCGACCGCGCCGTCCTGGCCGCCAAGATCGCCGCGCAATTCCCAAGGAGCATCGCACCATGAAGAAGCCCATCGAAGGCGCCCGGAAGCGCGCCATCGCCGCCGCCGCCATCGTCGCCGGTCTCGCCGCCGCGGGCACGGTCGCCTATCTCGCCACGCGCACCTCGGCCGCGGCCTCCGCGGCGGCCTCGACCGAAGGCGCCGCCTCGGGAGCGCAAGGCGCGCGAAGATCGCGCGCGGCCGCAGCGGCCCAGGCCGGCCTCCAGCTCGCCGCGGCTTCTATCGTCAAGGAGGAACCCCTCATCGAGACGACGGGCAACCTCGAGCCCGCGCGCGCCGTCGACCTGACCTTCTCCGTCTCGGGCACGGTGAGGAGCGTCGCGGCCGCTAGCGGCGACCGCGTCGCGGCAGGCCAGGTCCTGGCCAGCCTCGACGACCGCGAGGCGCGCTACAAGGTGGCGGACGCGGAAAAGCGGCTCCTCCAGGCCCGCGTCTCCGGCAACGAGCGGGACGCCGAACTCATCGCGCTCGAAAGGGAGCTCCGTCTCGGCGACCTCGAGGCGACCAGCCTCAAGGCGCCCTTCGCCGGCGTCGTGAGCACCGTCTCCGTCGAGGTCGGCGCGGGCGTGGCGGCCGCCACCAAGGCCGTCCGCCTCCTCGACCGTTCGAGCCTCATGGCCGTCCTCGACATCGACGAGATCGACCTTCCCCTCGTCAAGCTCGGCCAGGAGGTGTCCTTCGCCTTCGACGCCCTCCCGGGCAAGACCTACAAGGGTCGCATAACGCTCATTCCGCAGGAGGGCACCGTGACGAACCAGGGCCTCGCGGTCTTCTCCGTGGAGGCGACCATCGCGACGCCGCCGGCGGAGCTCAAGCCCGGCTATTCCTTCGTCGCCAAGGTCCACGCGGCCGAACC
The DNA here is from genome assembly GCA_016794765.1 of Spirochaetaceae bacterium. GTDB lineage: Bacteria > Spirochaetota > Spirochaetia > Treponematales > Rectinemataceae > JAEUJG01. The sequence goes on from JAEUJG010000041.1 coordinate 1,214, forward strand.
CCGGCGCCTCGTCGTCGTGCCGACCGCCGCCCTCGCGGAAAAAAACGGCGTCACGACGGTCCTCGTCGCCAAGGGCGGCGGCCAGCGGCCGGAATCGCGCGTCGTCACCGCCGTGAAGCGTTCGGACGGGACCGCCGAGATCGTCCAGGGCCTGTCCGAGGGCGAGCGCGTCGTCGTCGCGTCCCAGGGCTCCTCCAGCCGGAGCCAAACCGGAGCCGGCGCCCTCGGCTTCATGGTGCCGGGGCTCGGCGGGCCGCCCCCGGGAGGCCAGCCCGGCGCGCAGCAAGGTGGACAGCAGGGCGGGGGACAGTCCTCCGGCCAGGGGACGCGCTGATGAGCGCGGAATGGGCGGGGCCCGTCGTCCTCGCCGAGGGACTCGAGCGCAGCTACGAGGTCGGCGAGGAGAAAGTCCTGGCCCTGCGCGGCGTCTCCATTCGCATCGAACGGGGCGACATGACCGCGATCATGGGTCCCTCGGGCTCCGGCAAGTCCACACTGATGCACCTCATCGGCTGCCTGGACAGCCCGACGGGGGGACGCATCCTCATCGACGGGGTCGAGGCCCAGGACATGAGCCAGACCGAACTCGCGCGGCTCCGGCGCGAGCGCATCGGCTTCGTCTTCCAGACCTTCAACCTCCTGCCGCGGCTCAGCATCCTCGAGAACGCGGCCCTGCCCCTGCGCTACGCGGGCGTGCCGAACCGCCTCCGCCTGGAGCGCGCCGCCGCCGCCCTGGAGGCGGTCGGCCTCGGCGACCGGACGCGCCACCGGCCCGGCCAGCTTTCCGGCGGCCAGCGCCAGCGCGCGGCGATCGCGCGCGCCCTCATCAACGAGCCGGCCCTGATCCTCGCCGACGAGCCGACGGGAGCCCTGGACCAGACCACCGGCCGGGCCATCCTCGACCTCTTCCGCGACATCAACGAGCGCGGCACGACCATCGTCATGGTGACGCACGACCCCGCCGTCGCGGCCTCCTGCCGCTCCACCATCAGGCTCCGCGACGGCCTCATCGAGGAGGCGGGACCGACCGCCTTTTTCGAGGCCACGGCGGAAGGAGATTCCGAATGATCAACGAAAACATCCGCACCGCCTTCCAGAGCTTCGCCGGCAACAAGCTCCGCACCCTCCTCTCCATGGTGGGCATCGTCATCGGCGTCGCGAGCGTCGTGGCCATCACCGCCTACGGCGCGAGCGCCTCGGAGAGCATCAAGCGCCAGATCGCCAAGTCGGGCCTCGAAACGATCATGGTGATGATGGGACGAGACGCCGGCGGCGAGTCGCTCCGTCTCTTCAAGGAGGAACTCGCCCCCGAGCTCGAAGAGATCGAGGGCGTCCTGCAGGCGATGCCGGTCAACCAGCGCAGCGTCACCTTCCGGGCCGGCAAGCAGAGCGCCACCGACACGATCGTTACCGCCCTGCCGGGTTTCGTACCCCTCTTCGACATCGAGGCCGCCGAAGGCCGCTTCCTGTCGGAGGCCGACCTCACGGAGCGGAGCCCCGTCGTCGTCCTCGGCGCCGAACTCGCCGCCACCCTCTTCCCCTCCGGCGGCGCCGTGGGCTCCTACCTCCGCGTCCTCGGGCAGAATCCCCAACAGCTCCGGATAGTCGGCGTCCTAGCGAAAAAGAGCGACGCGATGGGCATGAACTTCGACTCCACCGCCTTCGTCCCCCGCACGACCTACCTTACGCGCATCGCGCGCCCCGCCCGCCCCGACCGTTTCATCGTGCGGGCCGACGGAAGCAAGGACCCGGCGGCGACGGCCAAGCGCATCGAAACCTTCTTCTTCGACCTGACCGGCAAGTCGAACGCCGCACGCGTCATGTCCCCCTCCACCGTCGCGGAGACCCTGTCGGGCGTCACGGACACCCTGACCACCTTCCTCACCGGCGTCGCGGCCATCTCGCTCGTCGTCGGCGGCATCGGTATAATGAACATCATGCTCGTGTCGGTGACCGAACGCACGCGGGAAATCGGCATCCGGAAGGCCGTCGGCGCCCCGCCCCGCGCGATCCTCTCGCAGTTCCTCGTCGAGGCCGTCGTCCTCACCGGCACGGGCGGCCTCCTCGGCGTCGCCGTCGGCGCCGGCGCGAGTTACGCGGCCGTCAAGGCCCTCTCCTACCCCTTCGTGATTTCGCCCGCGGCCTGCGCCGTGGCCTGGCTCGTCTCCGCGGGCACGGGCATCTTTTTCGGCCTCTACCCGGCGGCGCGCGCGGCACGCCTCGATCCCGTCGCCGCGCTGAGCTACGAATGAGGCAAGGTCTGCGGAACCCCGGCTTGCCGAAGCCCGGCTCGCGAAACCCCGGCTCGCGAAAGCGGCGCCCGCCCTCGATCCGAAGGACGGTCCTCCTCCTTTTCACCGCCTCCGTCGCCGCCGCCGTCCTCCTCCTCGTCGGCTACGAGGCGGCGGTCTCCAGTTGGTTCCGCGGCGAGTCGAACCTCCTCACGCGCCTCCTCGGCCCCCAACCCTCCTACGCCCGCTCCGCCGCCTCCGCCGATGAACTAGCCCGCCGCTTCAACGTCGCCCTCCTCGCCCCGCCGGCCGAGGCTTGGGGACAGGGCTTGGCGGCCGGGGGACAGGGCTCGGCCGGGGGACAGGGCTCGGCCGGGGGACAGGGCTCGGCCGGTCAAGCACTGTCCCCAGCCTTTCTGGAAGCCCTGGCCCGCGACGCCCGACCGACCCTGGGCATCGCTCTCAGGATAGACGGGGACATCGTGTTCGAATCGCCGCCGTTGCCCCCGGGCGCCGCGGCCGCCCTCCCCGTCTTCGCCTCCCTGGAACGACCCGAACCCTTCGCCTTCGACGCGGAGGAGCGACTCCTCGTGGTGCGCCAGCTCGATTTCCGGAACGCCGCCGGCGCTGAGGGCTCCTTCTACATCCTGCGGCCGCCGCGCCCAGAACCGCCGCGGCTCCCCTTCCCGCGCCAGCTCTCCTTCATCGCCGCCATCATCCTCCTCGCCGCGGACGGCGCCGCCGGCGTGTACTTCATCCTCCGCGCGACGGGTCCCTTGAAAAAACTCGAGGAGGCCGCGCTCAGGATGAGCGCCGGGGACCTCGCCACGCCCGTCGCCTCGGACAGCCGCTTCGCCGAGCTCGGTTCCGCCTTCGCCGCCCTCGAGACCGCGCGCGAACGCATTTCCCTCCTCATGAGCCGCGAAAGGGCTGAAGAGGAAAGCCGCCGCGAACTCATCGCGAACCTCTCCCACGACCTGCGCACCCCCCTCGCCGCCGTCCGCGGCTATGTCGAGGGCCTCAGGGACGGCGTGGCGGACACGCCGGAGAAGGCGGCCCGTTACCTCGACGTCGCCTCCTCCAAGATCCGCACCTTGGACGAAATGATCGGGGAAATCCTCCTCCTCTCCACCCTCGAGGCGGGCACCGCGCCCCTTGAAACCCGCCCCATCGAGCTCGCCGCCTTCCTCAGCGCCGGCATCGAGGAACTGCGCCTGGCTTACCCGCCGGATACCGCCCTGTTCACGGGGACAGTGCTCGAGGGCGGGAATCACGTCGCGGGGACAGTGCTCGGGCCCGAAGCCGGGCTCCGCGCCCTGGCCGAACCCCAGGCGCTGCGCCGCGTCATCGAAAACCTGGTGGAAAACTCGGTCCACCACGGGGCCAAGGCGCCGATCGGGATCCGGGTAGCCCTCGAGCGTGAGGGCAGCAGCGCCGTGATCCGCGTCGAAGACGACGGCCGCGGCATACCGGCGGAGGAGCGCGAGCGCGTTTTCGAGCGTTTTTACCGCGGGCAGGCCGAGCGCCCCTCAGGCGGCGCGGGCCTCGGGCTCGCGATCGCGCGGAACCTGGTCGAGGCGATGGGCGGCACGATCCGCGCGGCGGAGGCTCAAGGCGGCGGAGCGGCCCTCGAAATCCGCCTTCGGCTCGCGGAAGGAGGCGCCGCGTGAAACGGATCCTCGTCGTCGAGGACGACCTGGCCATCGCCGAGCTCGAGCGCGACTATCTCGAGGCGGCCGGCTTCGCCGTCGAGCTGTCGGCCGACGGAGCCCAAGCACTGTCCCTCGCCAAGGCCGGCGACTACGACCTCTTCCTCGTCGACCTCATGCTCCCCGGCCTCGACGGTTTCGGCCTCTGTACGGCGATCCGTGCCCATTCGGAAAAACCCATCCTCGTAGTCTCGGCCCGGGCGGCCGACATCGACAAAGTCCGCGCCCTCGGCCTCGGCGCCGACGACTACGTGACCAAACCCTTCAGCCCGGCCGAACTCGTCGCGCGCGTCCGCGCCCACATCGACCGTTACGAGCGCCTTGTCGGCGCCGCCGCGAGCGACATCGTCTCCGCGGGGGAGCTCACCATCGACGTCGGCAAGAAGGCCGTGCTTTCGGGCGGCCAGCCGGTCCAGCTCACGGCGACGGAGTTCGGAATCCTCCTCCTCCTCGCGAGGAGCCCTGGCCGCGTCTATTCGAAGGAGGAAATCTTCGAGCGCCTCCGCGGGGCGGGCTTCTACGGCGACGCGGGCGCCGTCGCGGTCTACGTCCGGCGCCTCCGCGAGAAGATCGAGGCCGATCCGGCCAAGCCGCGCCTCGTGGAGACGGTGTGGGGGATGGGGTATCGGTTCAGGGAAGCGAAGGGCTGAAGAGCCTCCTCCTAGAAACCGCCCACCCCGGCCTTCTCCCCTTCACCCTCGGCATCGTTCTCCCCGGCCACAATCCCGTCCTTGGCTTCCGCCCCGGATCCCGACGCCCCTCCGGGGGGCGCCTCCTCGTATTCCGGCACGCGCTTCCGCTCGAAAAGGAAGAAGGTGGCGGGCACGACGTAGAGGGTGAGGACCGTGGAGCAGACGATGCCGCCGAACATGACGACGCCCATGCGTTGGCCGAACTCGGCTCCCTGCCCCCCGGAGAAGATCAGGGGAAAGGAGATCACGAGGGTGGTCAGCGTGGTCATCACGATGGGCCGGAAACGAAGGCGGCCCGCCTCGACGAGGGCGTCGACGAAGCGCATCTTGCCGAGCCGCTCCGTGACGAACTCGAGATAGAGGATGGCGGTCTTGGAGGAGATTCCGATGAGCATGATCATTCCCATGACGCCGAAGATGTCGAGCCCGCCGCCGACGGCGTAGACGACGATGAGGGCTCCTGTCAGCGCCAGGGGCACGGGCAGGAGGAGGTAGATCGGGAAGCGCCAGGAGTTGAACTGGGCCGCCATCACGAGATAGGTCAGGAAAAGCGCGAGGAGGAACAGGAGCGGTCCCGTCGTCGCGAGCTCCGTAGCGAGCGCGGCCTGGCCGAAACGGCTTCCGGCCGAGAGCGAGATGCCGCCCTCGAGGAGGCCGCTCGCCTTCAGGTCCCCGGCGATGGCCTTCTGCATTTCGAGCGCGGTGGGCGCTCCCGGTTTCAGGTTGATGTTGAGGCCGCCCGAGTACTGGCGGTTGAAGCGCTGGATGGAGTTGGGCGACTGGGCGAGTTCGAAGCGTCCGAGCTGGCCAACCTGGAGGCTCGTCTGTAGGGTCGGCGAGTAGACGGGTAGGTCGAGGAGGGTCTGGCCGCCGAAGAAAAGGGTGGGATCGACCTGCACCCGGATCGGAAAGGCCAGGCCGTCCGTCTCCACGTTCGCGGCCTGGGCGCCGCTCGTATAGGTTTGGAGCAGCGTCGCGAGTGCCTGGGGCGTGATTCCCGTGCCCTTGAGCCGCGCGGTGTCAGGCAGGAAGCGGCTCTCGAGGTTCGTGTCGGAGAGGCCGGAGCTCACGTCCGCGACGAAGGGATTCCGCTGGATGGCGTCGATGATCGCCGCGTTGCGCTCGAGGAGGAGCCTGAAATCCGGTGAAGTCAGGCTCAGCTGGAGCGAGGACGAACCGCCGCCTCCCCCTCCTCCGCCGCCCGTGCCGACGGACAGCCGCACGGAGGGAAAATCCTTGAGAAGGGGTTGGATGAGCCGCCGGTACTCGGGCGCCAGGGCGAAAACGGTCGGGCGCTCCTTCTTGGGCACGAGGCTGACGACGCATTCGGCCGAACCGCCGACGACCGTCTGCACGGTCGCGACCTCGGGGCGGGCCAGGAGAAAGGCCTCCAGCCTGGCGGCGGCCTCGTTCGCCTTGCCCTGGGGCGTGCCCTGGGGAAAGCGCACGGTGACCTGCATCGAGCCCGAGTCGGATTGGGGCACGAAACTGAAGGGAATCTTCGGCACGAGGAGGACGGCGGCGACCGCGAGGCCGACGCCGGAGACGGCGAGCACGACCGCGCTCCGCCTGACCGCGCGGCGGAGCGAGCGGCCGTAGGCCTCCTGGACGAACTCGAGCGCTCGGTTCGTTCCCCGGTACAGGCTTCCCGACAGGGCCTCCAAGAGGTTCAGGCCGAAGACGAAGAGGTAGTCGAGAAGCCCCAGGGCGAGGGGATAGGCCAGGAGTAGCGGCAGGAAGGCGTACTTCTTCGCGTACAGGATGGCGCCGGCGAGGCCGCAGCCGAGCAGTATCGCCCAACCTTTCTTGAGGGACGCGAAGCCGCCGCGGAAGGCCGCGCCGAAGCGCAGGAGGTTCCCCGGGAGGTCGGCCCAGCTCCCGGCGCGCCGGTCGGGGCCGTAGGCCATGCGCACCGTCAGGAAGAGCAGCGCCTCGAACATGGAAAAGCCGACGGCTGCCGCGAGGCCAAGCGCGAACTGCGTGAGATAGCGTCCGACGTAGCCGGAGACGAAGCTCACGGGGAGGAGCACGGCGAGGAGGGAAAGGGTGGAGGCGACCACGGCCGTGAAGACCTCGCTGCCGCCTCGGAGGACGGATTCCTTGTGGCCGAACCCCATGCCGCGGTAGCGCTCCACGTTCTCGGCGACGACGATCGAATCGTCCACGACGATGCCGATCGCCGTCACCATCGCGAGCAGGGAGACGAGGTTGAAGGAAAAGCCCATGAAGCGATAGAGGATCGGGGCGGCGGCGAGGGAAATGGGAATAGCCAGGATGACGGCGAAGGCGGTGTCCGGCTTGCCGAGGGAAAGAAGCACTATGAGCGCCACCACGATGAGCGACGTCATGAGTTCTCGGTAGGTCGACTCCACGGAGGAGCGGATGGGCCCCGTGGAGTCGTTGCCGAAGCGGAAGGCGTAGCCGGCGGGCGGCGTCGTCGCGGCCAGGAGCTTCCGCACCCCGTCCACGACCGCCACCGAATTCGAGTCGGTGGTCCGCTGGATTGAGACGAGGACGACGGGCACCCCGTCGATGCGCGCGATGTTGGAGTCGACGGAAGCGTCGCGCACCGCCCCGAGGTCGCCCACGGCAAGGCCCCTTCCCGCGTCCACCAGGATCTTCCCGACCGCCTCCAGGCTTTCGGGCACGTTGCGCGTGGAGAAGCTCAGCGAGCTCCCTTGGGTCAGGATGCTCCCGATGGGCTGGTTCACGGCGGACGCGCCGATCGCGCCCACCACCTGCTGGGGCGAGACGTTGTAGTGGCGCAGGCGGTTCGGATCGAGAAGGACGCGGAACTGCCGCGCCGGCGCCCCGTCCACCTGTATGTTCGCCACGCCCTCGATGCGCTCCAGCGAGGGCGAGAGGATGTTCTCCACGTACTCGGCGACGGATGCGAGGCTCGCGCCGCCGCCCGAGACGCCGAACTGGAGTACCGGCTGGGCGTTCGCGTCGAAGGTGCGCACGACCGGCGTTCCCGCGCCGGCGGGCAGGCGCCTGATCGAGGCGTTGACCAGCGAGGCCACCTGGTTCATGGCGACGTTCTTGTCCATGCCGGGACCGAAGGTGACGCCGACGCGGCCCGATCCGACGGAGCTCGAGGAGTTGAGGTCGGTGATGCCGCTCAGGGTGGACACCGCGTTTTCCAGCACCTGGACCACCTGCTGGTCGATGACCGAAGGCGCCGCTCCGGGGTAGGAGACCGATACGTTGACCGACGGCACGTTGACCGTGGGCAGGAGGTCGACGCCCAGGCCGACCGCGCTCAGGACGCCGAAGGCCACGATGGCGACGAAGATGCCGATGGAGAGGACGTACCTCGTCACGGAGAACTTGACGACCGCGTTGACCCGGTCGTAGACGAGGACCTCGAGGTCGCGCAGCGCGCTCACGGGCGCCCCGCGGCCGCCGGCGCCGGAGAGTCCGACGCGGAGGCGCGCGCCGCCATCACGGCTTGCACTCCCGCGCCGGGGAGGAGCCCGGGCGGTGCGTTGAGGATCACGACGGCTCCGCCGGAAATGCCGGTCAGGGCGACTTCGGCCCCCGACTCCGCCACGATCGTCACGTAGCGGATGGCCGCCTTTCCCTTCTCCACCGTGAAGACATAGTTCCGCGTCTCCTGCGTCTCGAGGGCCGTGATGGGCACGATGACGCCCCGGGCAAGGGCGACGCGGTAGCGGAGGTTCCCCACCGTGCCGAAAGGCAACTCGAACTTGCCTAGGGGCAAGGCCGCCATGGGAACGATGCCGTTCACTGGCGCGGAAGGCGAATACCGTATCTTGAGCCGATGCCGGACGCCGCCCGACTCGAAATCGATCGGCGTGCCCTGGGCGAGCGCCGGAGCGTCGGATGGCGCCACCCCGAAGTTCACCTGCCGCTCCCGGCTCACGAGGGCGAAAACCGAAGTGCTCTGCCCCACGAACATGCCGGGCGCCACGTTGATCGCCGAGACCTGCCCGGCGAAGGGGGCCTTGATGGAAGCGTTCGCGAGATTGAACTCGGCCTGCCGCAGGTTGTTCCCGGCCGCGGCGACGGCTATCTTGAGCGATTCCACGTTCTGGGTGGCCGTCGTCGCGAAGCCCCGCTTGTTCTGCTCCAGGGCCGTCTTGGCGCTCTCGAGCTCAGCCTGGGCCTTGGCGAGCTGGCTGCCCGCCGTATCGAGCGCCGCCGCGGAGATGCCGCCGATGGCGAAGAGCGCCTTTTGGGAGTCGTAGGTCCGTTGCGCGGAGTTGAGCGTCGCCTGCGCGGACTCGACCTGCAGGGCCAGGCGGACATTGGCCTGGCTCGTCGCGTCCTGGACCGCCGCGAGATTGATCTTCGCCGTCTCGAGCGCCGCCTGCGCGTTGGCCAGCGCTATCCCGAGGGCGGTCTCCTCGAGGCGCACGACCACCTCCCCCGCCGCGACCCAGTCCCCGCTCTGCCGGAGCACCTTGGCGACATAGCCGCTCACCTGGGCCGCCACCTGGCTCGTGACCGATGGCGCCACGACGCCGGCCGTGTCGCGGTCGGCCGAAAGGGTTCCCGCCACGGCGACGTGGCCTTGGACCGTTACGGCGGGAATGCGCCTCGGGCCCTGTCCCTCCGGGCTTTTCGCGGCCCCCTCACCGACGGCGCCGGGAGCGGCGACCGCCGCGCTTCCGGCCTCCGGCGCAGCCTTAGCCGTGGCCGCGGCCGCCCCAGAACTTGTCCCCGCGCTTGCACCGGCCGCGACCGGAGCGGAGCTGATTCCCGAGGGCTTGGCGCAGCCCGCGAGGGACAAGGCCGCGACGGCCGCGACAAACAGCGCCAGGAAGGCCATATGCCGACGTGTTTCGAAATACATGCTGCTCTCCTAGAGTCCCATCGCCGTCTCAAGCTGAAGGACCGCGGTCAGGTAGGCGCTTCGCGCCGAAGCATGGGCGGCTGCGGCCGTAGCGGCGGCGACCGAGGCGGTGAGAAGGTCCTGGTTCGTCGTCGTGCCGTACTCGTTTTGGGTGCGGACGACCTCGAACTGGGCTTGGGCAAGCTCCATGGAACTTTTGGCCACGTCGGCCCGCTCCGCCTGGATCAAGGCCGTTTCGTAGCAGTCGGCAATGTCCGTCGCGATGGACTTTCTTAGCTGGCGGAGCTGAATCGCATGGATCTCCGCCAGGGCCGTGCCCGCGTCGACCTGACTTTGGGCCGCACCTGCGTCGAAAAGGGGCAGGGCCACGCGGAAGCCCAGGCTCGCCGCCTCGCCGACCGCGGGCGCGGCCCCCCATCCCAGAGCCGCGTTGAAGCCGGCGCTCAGGCTGAGGCTGGCGCCTCCTTGTGCCCGCGCGAGAGCGAGGTCGATTCCGGCCGATTCGCGAAGGAGCTCGAGTTGGGCCGCGTCCGTGCGCTTCGCCAGCCCCGTCGAGACCGCCTCTTCCACCGATGCGACCGGAAGTCGAGCATCCTCCACCTCCGCCACCGCGAACTCCTGGTCAACGGGAAATCCTATTAGGAGGGCCAGGCGCTGCCGCGCCGTGCGGAGATCCTTTTCCGCGCTCCGAAGGTCGAGTTCGGCCGCCCTGAGATTGATGGAAGCGCTCGCAAGGTCGAGGGAACTCGCCTGCTCAAGGGCATAGACCGCTTCGATCTGCCTGAGCATGGCGCGCTGGCGCTCCAAGCTGCCCTTCCTCAGTTCAAGGACACGTTGCGCGGACAGCATCGTGACATAGGCCAGCTTTGCCCGTGCGACCGCGGCGGAACGGGCCTGCGACGCGGCAAGTTCCTTGCCCCGCAAAGCGAGAAGGCTCTTCTCCACCACCGCCCTCGTCTGCCCGCCCGGATAGCCGTCCCAGATGGTCTGGGCCAAGGATACGCCGACCGAGGTGGCGGCGGAAGAGGACGACGCGGCGGGCGGCAGTCCCTGCGTCGCCGTCAGGGACAATCGTGAGAAGGGACTCGTCGATGACTGCGTCCCTTGGCTCAAGGAGAGACCGCCCGAAAAACTCTGTGCCAGCCCAAGCCCATCCGCTGAGCCCGCCCGCTTGGCCTGGCTCGAGTCGCCGAGGCCGAGGGTGGCGCCGTAGCTCCCCGTCGCTGACAGGGACAGTCCCTGCTTGGCCGCCGTCACCGCATGGCCGGCGCGGGCGGCGGCGAGCGTCCGTTCGGCGATCGCGATCTCGTCTCCGGAGGAGAGGGCGGCTGAGATGCAGGTGGGGAGGGAAAGGGTGGGAATGAGTGTGGGATCATTTCGAAAGGGGATAGGCTCTGCAGGAGCTGATGCAATCGAGAAAACTGCGAGTGCGAGCATAATTGAACTTCGCCGATTGCATCTAACGACCAGAAAAGGCAAGCTTACCCCCTCCCAGGCTTTTTACACGACTGCAGGAATCGCCGTATAATTTTTACCAAGCCGCTCATAAACCCGCGCCGGGGAAAAGTCTATCATCAATTGACTATATGTACTTATTACTAATTTACGACAGAATATACATTGCAATCCGCCACCGCACGACAAAACGACCAAGTCTTGGTTTGAGGATTGGTTAAGACCAAGCGTAATTAGCCCATGGATCGCTCACACCCATGGTAGTCTCCATCTTTCACGAAACAACAATGATAGCGTGAGACATTCAATCAGCGTCGCTAGAGTTCCGACGCGACCAAAATATCGAAGCGCTCTTCGCAAGATGTCACTTCGTCAATCCGGACTTTAACCTCGAGCGATGCGGGCAAAGGCAATGGATTGGGTCCCACTACAACCATGTAGTAGCTATGACGTCCAGGCGAAGCGGTCATGGATTTGTTGGGCAGGTAATACCGTTCAATCGCATCAAGCACGACAGCGCTTTCCTTGTCGCTCGCGGCATTGGTCGTCCAATAATCGATCATCGACTCCCGGGAAGCGGCGGACATGGCGAGTCCTGAGTCGCCGGACGACAATACCGCATCGATGTCGACGCGGGACCGCTTCGCCAAATTAAGCTCGATCGCGACAACCACGAACTCGTTCTTCTTGCCGAAAACCAAGCTGGTTTTCGGCTTAAAGGCAGAAGCCGCTCGCGAGTTTCCAAACTCTGCGCCTACCATGGAAAAGGGGACGCGGCGAAGGGTCGCGGCGGGATGGTCGGAGACCTCGGGAGGGGTCGTACAGGAAATGAAGGCCATGAGCAGTGGAAGCAGGAACAAGCCAAGAGGACTAGTGCGTTGCATGCGTTTCATGGCCCCAGTATACCATAAAAAAAGCCGGCCCCGAAGGGCCGGCTCACCAATCGTGCTAGATCAGTTGATTAGAAGGAAACCTCGACGGTGAGGGGCACGGACCAGGTGGTGGTGGCGCCACCGAGACCAACGTCCACACCGAGGTAGAGAGCGCCGTTGTCGCCGGCGGCAAACTTGAGCTGGGCGCCGACATCCTCGGTCGTGGCAGCGGGGCTGGACACGTTCTTGATGTCGAAGTACACGCTCGGGGTGATGTTGCCGATGGTGTAGGCGGCCTGGACCTTCGCCCAGAGGGTGTTGACGGTGGTGGTCGTCTCCATCTTGTAGTAGGCATCGAGGCCGAGGTCGAGAGCGCCATCCATGAGGGCGTAGCCGGCGGTGGCCCAGATGCGGTTGAAGTCGGCACCGGTGGTGCTGTCGTTCACGAAGCCGAGCTTGGCGGTGAGACCCTTGACGGCCTTGATGTCGGCGCCGATGAAGAGCTCATCGAGGGAACCCTTGTAGGCGACGACGAGCTTGGCGATGTCGGTGATCGTGTAGGAAGCGCCGAAGCCGAGGACCTTCATGTCGGGGGCGGTGGCGGTCGTGGTCACGTTGTTGAAGAAACCAAGGCTGAGACCGGCGACGGGGTAAGCCTGGATCATGTAGCCGTACTCGGCGTTGGCGAGGCGGGTGTTGAAGCCGGAGCCGTCGACATAGGAGGTGAGGCGGTAGTCGCCGTTGCGGAGCTTGCCGGCGGAAACCTTGAGGATGTCGCCGAAGGGCTTGACCCACGCGGTGTAGTCGCGGAAGGCGGAGTTGACGGCGGCGTTCTCAAACTCGATCGTGCCGGAAAAACCGAATTCCTTGGCGGCATAGCTGAAGCCGATGTTGCCATAGTGACCGGCGGAGAGCCAATCGGGACCGGCGACCTGCTTGGAGTCCTGGTTGAAGAGCACAGAGGTGTTGTAGAAGTACCCGGTAACCTTGGAAACGGGAGCCGCGTCCTGCGCGAAAACCACGCCGCCGACGACGACGAGCGCGAGGAGAAGAGCGAGAAGCTTCTTCATGAAGTCCTCCTTAGCTAATTGAGGGGTTAAACCGACGGTTTAGTGCTACCCCTTAGAATCAAGGGCAGTATAGACAGCCGGTTTTGAGGTGTCAAGTTTTTTTTTAGCTTCGGGAAGGAAGCGCGCCGGAGCGATACGCGCCAAACGCGGGCGAATAACTCGCAAAAACACAATGAAATAGACGCATTGGCCGACATCACGCCGCCGGCGCGCCCGGAGCCTGGGTATAAATAAACATGCTTATGAGCGGTTATTCGCCTTCGATGTTTATAAAAGGACGGATTCGTCGAAACGATACGCCGGCCGGCGGAAAAATCGATTCCGCTCGAAGAGCAAGAAGCGTTTCACCAACTGGTTTTTCCGTCAAGTGAAAAATCCGCAAGCAAGCGACCGACCGCGGTCGGCACCGCCCGCCGGGCCCTACTCCCGCGCTTCCGTTTCCGCCGCAAGGAGCTCCAGCGCCGCGGTGAAGCGGTTATGCAGGGGCGCGAAATCAACGACCAGGGAGGGGATGCCCTCGTCGACGAGCTTGAGGCGCCGTGGATCGAGCTCGCTCTGATAGAGATTGCGGAAGGCATGGCGAAAGCGGCGGAGCTCGTCCATGCGCCGCGCGTAGGAGCGGTCAAAGAGCCGCGGGCGGAGGCCCTCGATTTCGACGCACATCCTGTCCACGAGTTCCGCGTGCCATGAATTCGAATCTAGGCCGTTCTCGAAGAACTTGGCGATGCGGAGAAAGTAGTTTTCAAACAGGCAATAGAGATTGTGGAGGGTGTATCCGAGGGCCGCCCAGGCGAACTCGTCGTCGCTCGCCAAGGCGGCGCGCGCCGCGGCCCTCCGGCTTTTTTCATAGAGGGACGCGAGCAGGTCCGCGTCAAGATCGAGCTCCCGCGCCAGGCGGCGATAGTCCTCAGGTTTTCTCATAGAGAAGCAGCCCCTCCTCGCGCGCGCGGCTACGGATGCCTTCGGGCAAGCGCTCGATCTCGACGAGATCGACCGCGAAGGAGGACCCTTCCACCACCGCCATGCAGGCAAGAAGGTCGCCTCCCTCTATGGCAAGGTCGATATCCGAATCACGGCGATAGCATCTCCCCGTGGCCGTCGATCCGAAAAGGAGGACGCGCCGAACCTCCGGCATGCCGGCCAGGAGGGCGGCCAGGCGGCGGGCCTCGCCGCGCGCGGCCTCGAGACGGATGCCGAGTTCCGCGCGCTCGCGCGCGTTGTCCCGGACCGTCCTCTCGGCGACACCGCGAAGAAATTCGCGGTCGGCCTCGCCAAGGAGATCATCGCCCTTCGTAGCGCTCGCGTTCTTCGCCATGAACCAACTATAGCCCCCCTACCTCCCCGCCTTCCAGTCCTCCATCGCGCGGGCGAACAGCGGGATCGCGTCGCGGATCGTCTTCTCGGCGACGCAATAGGAGAGGCGGAACCAGCCGGGACAGCCGAAGCCCACGCCGGGCACGGCGAGAAGGTTGTACTTCTTGAGGTGCATCACGAAGGCCACGTCCAGGCCCGGCAGGGCCTCGCCGGGCAGCTCGGGCACGCGCGCGAATATATAGAAGGCGCCGGCGGGCTCGGGGAACTCGTAACCCGCGGCGCGGAGGCCCTCCGCCAGGAGGCGGCCGCGGCGCTCGTAGCTCGCCACGTCGCAGCGCTCGTCCAGAAGCTCCGCGACGGCGCGCTGGAGGAGGGCGGGCGCGTTGACGAAGCCGAGGATCCGCGTGCACATCGCGAGGCCGTCCACGAGGCCCTTCGCGTCCTCGCACTTCGGCGACACGGCGAGGTAGCCGACGCGCTCGCCGGGCAGGGAGAGGCTCTTGGACCAGCTCGTCGCGACGATGGTCTCGCGGTAGGCGAGCATGGGCGAGGGCACCTCGGCGCCGCCGTAGACGATCTCGCGGTAGGGCTCGTCGGCGACGAGGTAGGGATAACGGCCGGTCTTCCGGCCGTGCTCCTCGAGGACCGCCCCTATGGCCTCGAGCTCGGCGCGGGTATAGATGCGGCCGGTCGGGTTGTTCGGCGAGTTCACGATGACGCAGGCGGTGCGCGGGCTCAGGGCCGCGCGCAGGGCCTCGGGATCGGGCGAGAAGCCGGACCCGGTCGGCACGTCGACAAAACGGCCGCCGTGATTCTGCACGTAGAAAAAATACTCGGCGAAGTAGGGCCTGAAGACGATGACCTCGTCGCCCGGATCCAGGATCGTGCGGAGGAGGACGTTGAGGCCGCCGGCGGCGCCGACGGTCATCACGATGTTCTCGGCCGGGATGGCCAGGCCCTGGTCGCGGCTCGCCTTGCCGGCGACGGCGGCGCGCACCGCGGGGTAGCCCGCGTTGGGCATGTAGCCGTGCGTGCCGCGGCTCGTGTCGGCCGCGAGGCGCGCGAGGATCTCGTTGAAGGCGGCCGGCGGCTCCACGTCGGGATTGCCGAGGCTGAAATCGTAGACCTTGTCCGCCCCGAACTCCTTCTTGAGCTTCAAACCCTCCTCGAACATGCGGCGGATCCACGAGGAGCGCTCGAGATTCTCCTTGATGAGACGAGAGACGGCCACGTCGGCCTCCTTTTCTGCGGCTTGCCGGCGACGCCTTCGCGCGCCGCCAGCGAGTGTAGCACGACTCTCGCGGACGGTGAAGCGCGGAAGCGCCGGGCCCGCGGGACAGCGACGTCCCGGGGGACAGTGCTCGACGGCAGGGGGACAGTGCTCGACGGCGGCCCATAGCCCCGAGCACTGTCCCCCCGGTATACTCCGCGGCGGAGGTATCGCATGGAATGGTACGTTCGGTGGGTTTCCGGGAACCTGCTTCTTTCCGCCTTCATCCAGTTCGCCCTGCTCGGGACCCTCGGCGAGGTCCTCGGCATCCTGAGCGCGAAGCGGCACCCTTCGAACCGCGCCCTCGAATGGCTCGCCAAGGCCCTCGTCTGGGGCTTCCTCGGCATCCTCGTGAAGTACTCCTTCACGGGCTTCAAGGGCTTCCTGGCCGCCCTGGTCGACAAGGGTTTCCTGCCCCAAGCCTGCGAGGAGATCACGATCCTCCGCGCGCTGTCGCTTTCCATACTGACGAACTCGATGTTCGGCCCCCTCCTCATGGTCCTGCACCGCACGACGGACAACCTGATCTCGAGGTCCAAAGGCTATGCGGGCATCGAAAAGAGCCTCGCCACCCTCGCCTGGTTCTGGGTGCCGGCGCATACGGTCACCTTCGCCCTGCCCTACGAGTACCAGATCGGGCTCGCGGCCCTCTGGTCGGTCGCGCTCGGCCTCATCATGGGCTTCACGAAGCGCCGCGGTTGAACGCGGGCGCCGTCGCCGCGGCCGGGCGCCGCGGTCAGGCGCGGGCGCCGCGGGCGGCGCGGCCACGACAACCTTTAAAATGAACAAGGGCGGTCCCGCGGGGCCGCCCTTGCCGTAAAAGAGGCCGCGCATCGCGTTCGCCGCGATGCGGGGCCGAATCCTGCTACTTCTTCGGCGCCGCCTTCTTGGCGGGAGCCTTCTTGGGGGCGGCGGCCTTCTTGGGCGCCGCGACCTTCTTGGCGGGGGCCTTCTTGGGGGCCGCGGCCTTCTTCTCGGCGACCTTCTTGACGGCCGGCTTCTTGGCGGCGACCTTCTTGGCCGGGGCCTTGGCGACGGCCTTCTTCGCGACCGGCTTCTTGGCGGCGACCTTCTTGGCCGGGGCCTTGGCGACGGCCTTCTTGGCCGGGGCCTTCTTCTCCGCGACCTTCTTGACCGCGGGCTTCTTGGCGGCGGGCGCCTTCTTGGCGGCGGGCGCCTTCTTGGGGGCGGCGGCCTTTTTGGCGGCGGGCTTCTTCTCGGCCGGGGCCTTCTTGGCCGCGGGCTTCTTGGGCGCGGCGGCCTTCTTGGGAGCCGCGGGCTTCTTCACGGCAGGGGCTTTCTTCTCGACGGGCTCGGTCGTCGCCGGCGCCGTCATGGCTTCATCGATACTGCTCACGTTCTTCTCCTCCTTCTTACTTCTCGTCTTCAAGGCGGCGGCGCCGCCCGACGTGGTATCCTTCAAGGCGCTTCCCGCGGTCGCGGGGGCCTTCCGAACCTTGGGCGAAGGCGGAGCCTTGCGCTCCGCCGGCGCGTGGCGCTTCGCGGCCTCGGCCGCGCGCGCGGGATCGAACACCGACTCCATCCATCCGCGGTTCCTGAGCTCGTCGTAGGCCCGCGCGGCGACGGCCTCGGGCGGCGAGTCGGGAAGGTACGAGAGCTCGGCGCAGATGTGGCCGAGTCCGCAGCGGTACAGCTGCGTGAGCCGCTCGACGGGGACGTTCTTCTCGGCCTGCCCGTTGAGCCACGCGAGCAACGCGTCCGCCGCCTTCTCGGCGTCGGCCCCGGACAGGGGCCGCGGGTTCCGATCGAGCATCCTTTCGAGCCGCTCGTGGACTTTCGCGTAGTCCTGAAAGTAGGATTCCTCGATCCGCCGCTCTTCGACGAGTCGGATGTCGACGAGCTGCGTCGCGCTTCTACCGGCCATCTCGTGATCCCCCTTTCGATGATCGAGTTCTTTTCCCCTTAATTGTAGTACGTTCGCGCGCGAACGCAAGTTATTTCTCATCATGTCGGCGAAAAGTGAAGCTTCTTTCCCTTGATCACGCGTTGTCCGGGCTTATACTTT
Source organism: Spirochaetaceae bacterium (assembly GCA_016794765.1). Classification (GTDB taxonomy): domain Bacteria; phylum Spirochaetota; class Spirochaetia; order Treponematales; family Rectinemataceae; genus JAEUJG01. Next base: position 18,672 of record JAEUJG010000041.1, read on the forward strand.
GACTGTCCGCCTCATCCGCCCCCGCCTTCCGGCGTCCGGCGCCCGTCGAGCGCGGTCCAAACCACACGAAAGGAGTCGCGACGTGCTCAAATTCCAGAAGCAACCGCTCATGCGCCGCGTCCTCCTGGGCCTCGCGCCGATCGCGCTGCACGCGGTCTGGCTCTACGGGCTCAGGGCTCTCGCCCTCGCGGCCACGACCTTCGCCCTCGGCGTCCTCGCCGAGTGGCTCTTCGAACGCAAGCGCGGCGGCAAGGTAAGCGAGGCCGTCCTCGTCACCTGCGCGCTCTATTCGCTCGCTCTTCCGCCCCGCACGCCGCTCTGGATCGCCGCCGTCGGCATCCTCGTGGCCGTCATCCTCGCCAAGGGGGTCTACGGCGGCTTCGCCCGCAACGTCTTCAACCCCGCGATCGCGGGGCGCCTCTTCGTCTACATTTCCTTCGCGACGGTCCTGAACCAGCGCTATTCGGCGCCCGGCGGCTTCGGCTTCGGCGCGGCCGACGTCGTGGCCTCGGCCACGCCCCTCGCCAGGATGCGGGCCGGGGAGGCAGTGGGCCTCTGGGACCTCCTCCTCGGCAACCGCGCCGGCGCCGTCGGCGAGGGCATGATCCTCCTCGTCGCGGCCGCGGCGATCTACCTTCTCGCCACGAAGACGGCGAGCTGGCGCATAATCCTCGCGGAAATCGCCTCGGCGGCCGCGCTCAACGCCGCGCTCTACTACGGCGGCGCCCGCGGCGCCCTCCCGATGGAGAGCCTCCTGGCGGGTTCCTTCCTCTTCGTCGCCGTGTTCATGGGCACCGATCCCGTCTCCGCGCCGAAAAAACCCGGCGCGCAGTTCGCCTTCGGCGCCCTCATCGGCGCCTCCGTGGTGGCGATCCGGACCTTCTCGGCCTTCCCCGAGGGCACGAGCTTCGCCATCCTCCTCGGCAACAGCTTCGCGAGCTTCTTCGACGAGATCGCGGCCCGCGCCAAGGAGGCCAAGGCGGCCCGCACCGCCGCAGGGGCCGCCGCGAAGTCGCCGGCCGCCGCGCCGGGAGGCGTGTCCGCGGCCCCTGCCCAGGCCCTGGGCGAAGGAGGCACCCGATGAAGAAGGACTCGATCGCCTACGTCGTCCTCTTCACCTTCGTCGCCTGCGCGGCCTTCATCGCCCCCCTCGCGCTCGCGAACGAGTTCACGAAGCCCCGGGTCGAGGCCAACCGCCTCTTCGCGACGCATTCGGCGGTCCTGCGCGCCTTCGGCATCGCCTACGCGGACCCCGCCGACGCGGAGGCGAAGTACGCCTCCCTCGTGCGCCCCGAGGGCTCCGGCACTGACGCGCCGCCCTACCGCGCGACGATCGAGGGCATCCCCTGCGTCGCGGTCAGGCGCACCGGCTCGGGCCTCTGGGGCTCCATCACGATGATCGTGGCCGCCGACGAGCGCGGCGAGCGCCTCCGCGGGGTGGAGATCCTCGACCAGGTGGAGACGCCCGGCCTCGGCGGCCGCATCGACGAGCCCTGGTTCAAGGAGCAGTTCCGCGGCGAGCTCCTCGGGCCCGACGGCCTCGGCCTCGACCAGTCGGGAGGCTCCGGCAAGGGCGACCCGGACAAGGAGAACGCGCGGGTGGACGGCGTCACCGGCGCCAGCCGCACGAGCGACTTCGTCCGCATCATCGTCAACGGCGCCATAGCCGAGATCAAGGCCGCGGGAGGCGCGAAATGAAGGGAAAGAACGCCGCCATCATGAAAGAGGGCCTCTGGACCAACAATCCGATCTTCGTCCAGGTCCTCGGCATCTGCTCAACCCTCGCGGTCACCAACAACGTCCGGAACACGCTCATCATGGCCCTGGGCGTCACCTTCGCCACGGCCTTCGGAAGCCTCACCCTGTCCGCGATCAAGAACCTCATCCCGCGCAAGGTGCGAATGATCGTCCAGGTCCTCGTCCTCTCCTTCTACGTCATCCTCGTGGACATAGTCCTCCGCGCCTACGCTCCCGCGATCTCGAAGCAGCTCGGGCCCTACGTCGGCCTCATCATCACGAACTGCATCCTCATGGGCCGCGCGGAGGCCTACGCCGCCGCCAACAAGCCCTGGCCTTCCTTCGTGGACGGCGTGGCGAACGGCCTCGGCTACGGCGCCGTCCTCACGGCGATCGCCGTCGCGCGCGAGTTCCTCGGCTTCGGCAGCGTCCTGGGCTTGCGCCTGGTCGGCGACTGGTTCACGCCCTGGACCATCATGATCATGGCGCCGAGCGCCTTCTTCCTCGTCGCGCTCGCGCTTTGGGGCTCCAAATCGCTCGGCGCCCGCGCCGAGGCCAAGAAAAAGGCCGCCAAGGCCGCCGCCGGGGCGCCCGCGCCCGCGGCCAAGAGCTAAAGGAGGAACCGTCATGCCCGAAGCGCCACTCGTCAGCCCGCTCGTGCTGTTCTTCGCCTCGATCCTCACGAGCAACATCCTCCTATCGAATTTCCTCGGCACCTGCTCCTTCATCGCGATCTCCAAGGACTGGAAGAGCTCCTTCGGCCTCGGCCTCGCGGTCACCTTCGTGATCGGCCTCTGCGCCGGGATCTGCTGGGCGGTTCTCTACCTCGTCGTCATCCCCCTCGGGATCGAGTACCTCTCCTTCGTGATCTTCATCATCGTGATCGCGGCCGTCGTCCAGGTCCTCGAGATGGTGATCGACCGCTTCTCGCCCTCGCTCTACATGTCCCTCGGCATCTTCCTGCCCCTCATCACGGTGAACTGCGCCGTCCTCGGCGCCGTCCTCTTCATGCAGATCAGGAAGTACGACTTCATCCAGTCCATCGCCTTCGGCTTCGGCTCCGGCGCGGGCTGGTGGCTCGCCATCATGCTCCTCGCGGCGATCCGCAAGCGCATCGAGAACAACCCCGTGCCCGCCGGCCTCAAGGGGACGGGCATCACCCTGATCACGATCGGCTTCATGGCGATGGCCTTCATCGGCTTCAGCGGCATGATCGCCGTCCAGTAGGAGGTGGAAGGCATGAATCCCGTCATACTGGGGCCGCTCGCGGTCGGCGGCATCTCCGCGGCCCTCGCCCTGGCGATCGCCGTCCTCGACAAGCTCCTCAACAACTACGGCGACTTGAAGCTCCGGATCAACGGCGGCAAGAAGGAACTCGTCGTGCGGGGCGGCTCGGCCCTCCTCGGCACCCTCGCCGCGGAAAACATCTTCGTCCCCTCCGCCTGCGGCGGCCGCGGCTCCTGCGGAGCCTGCAAGTGCAAGATCGTCACCGACGTCGGCCC
>JAEUJG010000044.1 GCA_016794765.1 Spirochaetaceae bacterium
TGGTCGCGGCCTGGATGCGCGATGGGCGGACCGAGCCCGGCGGCCGCGCACCTTTTTGCAGACAGGAATAATGCGCTTCATCGCGCGGCTTGTGAGAAATCCGGGCTAGCTCTCCTTGAAGGGCAGTTCGAAGTCCAGCTCCCGGGCCTCGGCCGCCGCGGCCGCGTTGGCGGCGGGCAGGGCCTCCGCCAGGACGCGCGCCAGGCGCCGGTCGAAGACGAGGTGGAAGGAGGAGGCGAGCCGGGAGCGGAAGCCGCGGCGCGCCTTGTGCTCGCTCCCCATGCCGGGATCGAAGCTTTTAAGGCCCCGGGCCAGGGCGTATTCGATCGGCGCGTAATAGCAGAGCTCGAAGTGCAGGCCCGGCTCCGCGCGCGCCGCTCCCCAGTAGCGGCCGTAGAGGCGTTCGCGGCCTTCGAAGAGGAAGGCGAGCCCCAGGGGCTCGTTCGGCGCCGCGCCCGCCTCGTAGCCCGCCGCGAGGAGCCAGCCCTTGGGCAGGAACTCAGGCAGGCGGAGGAAGAAGTCCCGCTCGAGGAAACGCGCCGCCCAAGGCCCGAACTTGTCGTTCGTCGTTCCGTAGTAATCCGCCATGCGTCCGAGGAGGCCGGGGATCGCGGCGGCCTCCTCGGCGCCGATGACGCGGCTCGTCACGCCCGCGGCGGCGAGCCCCGCGCGCTCCCGCCCGACGTTGCGGCGCATGTTCTTGGAGAAGGCGGCGAGGTAACCCGGAAAATCGCCGAAGGGCTCCCCCCTCGCTCCCGAGTCGCTCCAGAGGAAGGACTGCCGTTGCCACTCCGCGAAGCCCCGCTTCACGCGGAGGAGGGGATGCAGGTCCTCCGCCACCCATTGGAGATGGAGGCCGCTCAAGCCCGCCCCGCGCGCCGCCTCCGCGGCGCCGTCCACGACGAGGGCGGCGAGGGCGGCCTCGTCCTCGCCCGGAGCGACGAGGACGCGCCAAGCCGGGCTCGGCGTAGCGGGCACCATGCCGACGAGCTTGGGGTAATAGCGGCCGCCGAGTTCCCGGGCGAGCTCCGCGAGTTCGTAGTCGAAGACAAACTCGCCCGCCGACGAGGTCTTGACGTAAAAAGGCGCCGCGGCGACGAGGCGGCCGCCGCGCCGAAGGAGGAGGTGGCTCGGCGTCCAGCCCCGCTCCGGGACGATGGAGCCCGATTCTTCGAGGAGGGCCAGGAAGCCCCAGGAGAGGAGGGGGTTCCCGTAGGGTAGGGCCAGCGCGTCCCATTCCGCGCGGTCGATCGCGGCCATGCGCGGGGCGAAGGCCAATTCCAGATCAGCCACAGGGGAAAGGTACTGCCGGAATGGCCCGGCGGCGAGTCCCGCGCGCGTGTTCCGCTTCCGCTCCGCACTTTGCTTTTTGGGGTTCTTGCTATACAATAGGTCTCCCCTTGCTTCGGCGCACGCCAAACGGTCTTGGGGCACTGCGAAACGACGTGAAACGCCCGCTGCTTCATTGGCCGTACCTCCTCCTCGCCGCCTCGGCCGCGGCGCTCCTCGTCCTGCCGAGCGTCTGGAGCGAGCGCGACGCGCTCGACTATACGGCCGCCGGTCTTGAGGGGCTCTCCCGTTCGATGACGCAGACGCTCGAAGGCGTCGAAAATCTTTCCTACCAATGGCTCGCCAACGCGGACCTCAACAAGGTCCTCGTCGAGTATGTCTCCGACGCGGAGCTCTATGATATTTCCATACCGGGGCGGGTTTTCTCCAACTACATCGAGGGCCAGGTCCGCGCGCTGCCGGCCGTCGAGGACGCCGTGTTCCTCGATCTTTCGGAGCCGCGCCGCAAGCCGCTGACGGTCCGGGAGGATTTGCCCGTCTCCTTCGTCAAGGGGCTTCGCGACACCGAGGTCGTCAAGGCGGCGGTGGCGGCCGGCGGGCGCGCCGTGTGGGCGGGTCCCTTCGTGGTGGCGGAGAGAAGGGAGCGGCTCCTCGCCTCCGCCCGCCTTATCCGCAGCCCAGTCGGGCTCGGCCTCGGCGTCCTGGTCGTGTTTCT
>JAEUJG010000050.1 GCA_016794765.1 Spirochaetaceae bacterium
GCACCCTCCTCCGCGCGGTGAACCGCCTCGAGCGACTGGACGAGGGCACGGTCCGCATCGAGGACGTCCTCGTCACCGCGCCCCGCGCCGACCTCCGCCTGGTGCGCGAGGAGGTGGGCATGGTCTTCCAGAACTTCAACCTCTTCTCCCACCTCACCGTCCTCCAGAACGTCGCGCTCGCGCCGCGGCTGGTCCGCGGGATCCCCCGGGCCGAGGCGGAGGAGGCCGGCAGGCGCCTCCTCGACCGAGTGGGCCTCTCGGACAAGCTCGACCGCCATCCCCGACAGCTCTCCGGCGGCCAGCAGCAGCGCGCCGCGATCGCTCGCGCCCTGGCCATGAACCCGAAGGCCCTCCTCTTCGACGAGCCGACGAGCGCCCTCGACCCCGAGATGATCAAGGAGGTCCTGGACGTCATGAAGGCCCTGGCCGCCGAGGGCATGACCATGCTCGTCGTCTCCCACGAAATGGGCTTCGCCCGAGAGGCCGCGCATCGCGTCGTCTTCATGGACGAAGGCCGCGTGGTCGAGACCGGCGGCCCGGCCGAGATCTTCGGCGATCCCCGGGAGGAGCGCACCCGCGCCTTCCTCCGGCACGTGCTCTAGCGTCGCCCGACGCCAGCCCTAGGAGGCCGCCCGTGAGCGAAGCCCTGGTCTTCCAAAGCGATTTCGGCATCTCCGACGGCGCCGTGTCCGCCATGTACGGCGTCGCCTTCAAGGTCGAGCCCGCGCTCCGGGTCTTCGACCTCACGCACGACATCCCGCAGTACGACGTGTGGGAGGCCTCCTACCGCCTCGTCCAGACCCTCCAGTACTGGCCGGTCGGCACGGTCTTCGTCTCCGTCGTCGATCCCGGCGTCGGCACCTCCCGGCGGAGCGTCGCCGTCCGCACCAGGACGGGGCAGATCGTCGTGACGCCGGACAACGGCACCCTGACCCACGTGAAGCTCATGCTCGGCGTGGCGGAGGCCCGCGAGCTCCGCGAGGAGGGGAACCGGCTTTCGGGTTCCGAGCTCTCCTACACCTTCCACGGACGCGACGTCTACGCGTATACGGGAGCCCGCCTCGCCGCCGGCCGCGTCGCCCTCGCCGACCTCGGCCCCGCGATCGATCCCGGCACCATCGTCGAGCTGCCCCACGTCCCGGCCGCCCGCGACGGCGACGCCGTGACCGGCGCGATCGACGTGCTCGACGTGCGCTTCGGCAGCCTTTGGTCGAACATCCCGCACGGCCTCTTCGAGGGCCTCGGCGTCCCCTACGGCGGCCGCGTGGAGGTGTCGATCCGCAACGACACGCGCGAACTCTACCGGAACACGATGGCCTACGCCCGCTCCTTCGCCGAGGTCAACGTCGGCGAGCCCCTCGTCTACATCAACTCGATCCTGAACCTCGCCGTCGCGATCAACCAGGGCTCCTTCGCCCGCGCCTACAACATCGGCACGGGCCTTTCGTGGAAGATCGCCGTCAGGAAGGCGCCGCGCGTCGTGTACGAATAGGAAAAGGGCCGCCCCCGGGGGACGGCCCTTCGCTTTTCACGCCCGGTCCACCCGGATCACTTCTTGGCGAGGGCGGCGGCGTTCTTGCCGGCGATACGGCCGAAGGTGACGATGTCAGCCAACGCGTTACCGCCCAGGCGGTTGCCGCCGTGGACGCCGCCCGTCACCTCGCCCGCGGCGAAGAGGCCGGGGATCGGCGTTCCCTTCGTCGAGACGACGCGGGTCGCGGTGTCGATCTTGACGCCGCCCATCGTGTGGTGCACCGCGGGCGTGACCTCGATGGCGTGGTAGGGGCCGACGGACAGGGCGCGGGGCATGTCGGGCCGCGCGAAGTCGGCGTCGGCCTTGGCGGCGACGAAACCGTTGTAGCGCTCGATCGTCGCGGCCAGGGCCGCGGGATCGACGCCGATCTTCGCGGCGAGCTCCGCGGGGCTCGCCGCCTCGACGACGATGCCCATCTTCACGTAGTCTTCGATGGCCTTGAGGCTCTTCCGGACGGAGGTGTCGAAGACGAGGTAGGCGGTCTTCTCGGGAAGGCCGAGGATCGCGGCGGAGACCACGTCGCGGGTCCGCATCTCGTTCCCGAAGCGGAGGCCCTTGTGGTCCACGAGGATGGCGCCGTTGCCGCGCACGGCCTCGGTGACCATTTCCTTGCCGGGGGCGTAGGTCGGGTGAGTCTGGATCTCCTTCATGTCCACGAGGGCCGCGCCGATCTTCTCGGCCAGAAGGATGCCGTCGCCCGTGGCGCCGGAGTGGTTCGTCGTCGCGAAGCCCTTGAGGGCGGGATTGAGGCGGACGAGCATCTCCTCGTTGGCGCCGAAGCCGCCGGCGGCCAGGACGACGGCCTTGGCCGCGACGGAGTGTTCCCTGCCGCCGATCGCCACGCGGACGCCGCGGGCCGCGCCGGCCTTGTCGACGAGGATCTCGAGGACCTTGGCCTCGGTGAAGACGGCGATGCCGCTCTTCGCCTCGGCGGCCTTCTTGAGGGTCTTTACGATCTCGGGGCCGGCCTTGGAGCCGCCCGCGGGCAGGTGGATGCGGTTGACGGAAGCGCCGCCGGAGCGGCTCACGTCCGAGAGGTCGCCGCCCATGGACTCGATCCAGTCGAGGGATTCGACCGCCTTCTCGGAGAGGATCTTCACGAGGGCGGGATCGTTCTTGTCGTAGCCGCCCTTCATCGTGTCCTTGAAGAAGAGCTCGGGGCTGTCCGCGATGCCTCGGGCGGCCTGGTGCTTGGTGCCGGCCGCGTTCATGCCTCCCGTCGCGCGGACGGTGTTCCCGCCGAGGACGCCCATTTTCTCGAAGACGACTACCGAGGCTCCCGCGAGGGCGGCCTCGTTCGCGGCCGAGAGACCGGCGCCGCCGCCGCCCACGACGATCACGTCGTAGGCCTTGGCCGGCGCGCGGACCGCGGCGGCGGCCTTGGCGGCGCCGCCCTTGAAGCCGGCTTGAGCCAGGGCGGCGGAGACGGCGGCGAGGAAGCCCTCGCTCGAGCTCGAGGCGCCGGAGACGACCTCGACCTCGGCGCTGTTGGCCGCGATGACGCGGCGGGAAAGCTCCTCGAAGGCGGAGTCGCCGAGTACGGCGGTCTCGTCGTTCGAGAGCACTTCGATCTTCAGGATCTGGCGGGGACTGACGGTGACGGCGACCTTGAGCTCGCCGCCGTGCCCCTTGCCGACGCCGACATAGGTGCCGGGAACATAGGCCGCGCCCGGGGTGGCGCAGGCGCCAAGCCCGAAAATCAAGGCGATGGCGATGAATGCGAAGGTGACGCGCGTGGACATGAATCTCGCTCCTTGCGGGGTCATATTGAGGATAATTTTATCCATATATTTTGCCGTTGTCAATTAGCTCCAATATGCTACATAATAGCACTACTCGGTGCATTTATATCGATTCAAGAACAGGGCGACCGAAACCGCCAACCAGGCCTTGTTCCCGACTCGAGGTCTCGGGCAAACTGCCAACCATGCCCTCCCCCGCGCGATCCCGCCCCGCCTTCCTCGGCCTGCCCGAAGCCGACCTGCCCATCCGCCCCTTCCTCGGCGACATCGAGCGCCTCCTCGTCGAAAAGGGGAGCCTGGTCCTGGCGGCGACGCCGGGCGCCGGCAAGACGAGCCTCGTGCCCCTGGCCCTGGCGGCGGGCGGCGGGATGGGCGGCAGGATCCTCGTCCTGGAGCCGCGGCGCATCGCGGCGGTCCAGGCCGCCGCCCGCGCCGCGGAGCTCCTCGGCGAGGCGGTCGGCGGCAG
>JAEUJG010000053.1 GCA_016794765.1 Spirochaetaceae bacterium
TCGGCCGCCGACTGACCGCGGAAAAAAGACGGACGGGATGCCCCGCCGGCGGATGGCCGCCGCGCCGGGCCGCCCGCCCGTCCCAACCGGAGCAAGCATGACCAACAACGACATCCTCATCCGCCTGCGCTACGCCCTCAACATCACCGACCTAAAGGTGAAGGAGCTCTTCACCCTCGCCGACTACGAGATCGCCCCGGAGGAGCTCGCGGGCATCTTCCTCCGCGAGGACGAGGCCGGCCACCTGCCCTGCACGGACCGCGTCGCGGGCCTCTTCCTGAAGGGCCTCATCGCCAGCCGCCGCGGCAAGCGCGACGAGCCCTCCCCCGCGCCCCGCGGCCCCCTCACCAACAACGAGGTGCTCCGCCGCGTCCGCATCGCCCTCGAGCTCAAGGACGAGGACATCATGGCGATCATGAAGCTGGCCGAGGTCGAGGTCTCCAAGGCCGAGGTCAACGCCCTCTTCCGCAAGAAGGGCCACGACAACTACCGCGACTGCGGCGACCAGTTCCTCCGCAACTTCCTCCTCGGCCTCACGAAAAAGTACCGGGCATGAAAAAGCCGCCCCGGACATCCGGGACGGCTTGGTTCGTTCTCTCGTGAGCGCCGCGCCGACGGGAGCGCCGCCGCGATCGCGCCTGACGGCCCGCCGCGATCACCGCGATATCCGCGGCGGCGGAGTTATATCTTGTCGATCAGCATGGAGCACTTGCCCGAGGGGATGGGCAGCGTCTTCTTCTTCTTCCCGAGCACGTTGATCGTGAAGTAGTAGAGCTTCTCGCTCTCCATGTGGATTTCCCAGCCGCGGCCGGACTTGTTGGAGAGGATCGTGACCATGTTCCGCTTGAGGGAGAGGTTCTCGATGCCCATGATCTCCAGGTTCGGGATGATCCAGTCGACGGTCTTGCGCGGCAGGGAGATGTAGAGGCCCACGATGTTCTCGATCATGAGGGCGACCGTGGACAGGCCGTTGAAGCCGAGGTACTGCGGCCGCGGCCACTCGGGGCGCTCGGCCCAGACGGCCTTGCCCTCGTTCTGGGGCTGGTAGGCCTCCCAGACCGTCGGCTTCTGCTGCGACTCGCGCTCCCCGTTCTGGTGCATCGAATCGAGGACGAAGTAGAGGTGGCGGATCGCGCAGTCGCGGGCCATCTCGTACTGGTTGTACTTCTCGAGGCCCTTGATCACCATGTAGGTGAAGGGAGGCACGACGGCGCCGCGGTAGCCGCCGCCCTTCTTGTCGTAGTCGGGGTGGCTGGCCGCCAGGGTCGGGAAGGGATGCTCCGTGCCGAAGGCGGCGGGATCCTTCAAGTGGGCGATCATCTTCTCCGAGCGGTCCTCGTTGGGGATCTCGGCGAGAAGGGGCCAGTAGCCGCCGATCGTCTTCGTGGGGATCTGCTTTTCCTTCGCGTCGAGGTCGTAGTAGAAACCGTCCTCGGCGTTCCACATGAGCGAGTTGATGCGGGTCTTCAGGGAGAAGTAGGCGCGCTTGAACTGGAAGGAGGCTTCCTTGTCGTTCAGGATGTCGCCGAGCGCGGAGAGGTAGAGCGCGTTCATCGCCATCGCCGCGTTCCAGTCGGAAAGATAGAGCGCGTCGCCGCGGGGCGAATTCTCGAGGCCGGTGGCCGCCACGGGCACGCCGAAGAGGCCGTTCTCGCGCTTGAAGGTCGCCTCCATCCAGGCCCACTGCTTGGTGAGCGCCGGCATGACGTCCTTCACGCGCTTCTTGTTGGCGGTCTTGTGGTAGAGGTTGTACTCGGCCCAGGCGAAGAGGGGCAGGCCAACGCCCTCGGGGTTCTCCGGCGTCAGGATCGGCTTGCCGGTCTGGAGGTCGTAGCGCCAGCGGATGGCGCCGTTCTCCTCTTGGAGGCCGTAGAGCACGTCGAGGCCGTTCGAGGCCGCGTAGATGCGGTTCGAGTAGACGAGAAAGAAGGAAGAAAACACTTGTTCGAGGAGGTCCACGACCTCCGAGCCGGGGTACTGGAAGAACCTGGCCTTTTCAAAGCCGCTCCCGGGGCCGCCGGAGGCCCAGTAGTCCGCTATCCACGCCCAGGTGCGATCATAGATCTCGACGAAGTCCTGATCGTAAAAATGCACCCGCGGAAAATCCCGTTTATTCAAGGACCAACCCCTTATACTTGAAGCGGCATCGCTCAAACCTCGCGGCCGACCGCACTCTTTGCTAGCATTTTCCAGAATATGGCAAATTTAGGTTAGAATATCACTATAGTCGCCGGGTCGCGATTTGTCAAATCCAAATGCGCACAACGGAGGCCGACCGCGAAATGTGGGCGAACGGAGGATTATAGCATCCTTCGTGCCCATCCCCAAGAATAAAGCAAAATAAACAAACATTTTGAAAGACGCTTTACGCTTGACTAGTCGAAAATGGGTAGTAAATTTATAAACACAAGGAGGAACGTCAGGCTGAACGGCAACCCATCCGTGGGTCCGGGCTTATGAACTTTTCCGTATAGGAGGTTCGTATGGATGCTCCGCCTGAGAGTTCCGGCCGGCGATTCAAGGCCGGCGCGCAGCTGAAACGGTAACGGGAAAAAGTTGTTCGCGGGATCATGAGGTCTCGCGCAAGGGATGGGTCGAGTCACCTGACTCGAGAATGCTTTTTTGAAAGCATTGTCCGTCGCGCCGCACGGAACGAGTCCTTTGGGAATCTCGGGCGCCTCGGATCTCAAAAAGGGGGTCGGCTTCCAGCTTTTTTTGCCGACCCCCTAGTATTTTAAAAAGCCAACGACTACGATTGCGTTCCCTGCCCGATCCTCGCGGATCGTTTCGGGTCGGCCGTTAAGCGCGGCCAAAACGCGGCCGATAGGGATATTGTCATGATCGTCACCCTGTACAAGACCGGAAAAGACGGACGGATCCTCTACTACACCGTCCACGACCGGCAGGCGGGCCTCACCTCCCCCTACGCGCTCACGCTGGCGTGGAGGACGGGCAACGGCCGCGAGCGCGAGCGCCTCCACCTCTTCGAGAGCCTCGCCGAGATGGACAAGATGATCAAGACCACCTTGGCCAAGCGCTTCAAGGACGGCTATCGCCTCCTCTACAGCTGGAGCCGCGACGCGCGCTGGAGCGACGGCGCCGAGACCGCCTTCGGCACCGGCGGCCGGTCCGCGGCCCCGGCCCGCCGCTCGGGCGGCTCCGGCCTCCTCGCGCGCGCCGAGGAAGCCCAGCGCCGCCTCGCGATCGGCTGACCTTCCCCGCCTTTTAGTCCTTGTCGAGTCCCGGCGGCTTCAGCTCCTCGAGGGCTAGGAGCCGGCCGGCGAGTTCGCGGACGCTTTCCCTGAGCTTGAAGACACAGTCCGTCTCCACGGCGACGCCGCGCACCACGTCCTCGGCGAGGGCCTGGCAGCTCGGCGCCCCGCAGGAGCCGCAGTCGAGCCCGGGCAGGGCGGCGGCCAGCTGGTCCATCTCCTCCATCATGATCATCGCCTTGAGCATGTCGGGGTCCAATGCCAGGGCCGAGCGGGGCGCCACGGCCTCGCTCCAGCCGAGATCGGATGGCGGCTCGTAGGACAGGGGCGGCGCGTTCTCCGGCAGGGCCTCGGCGCGGTTCCGGAGGCGGTTCCGCGCGATGTAGGGATTTTCCACCGTGAGGGGGCCGCCGACGCAGCCGGCGGGGCAGGCCAAGGCCTCGATGTAGGCGACGTCCTTGAGCTTCCCGTTCTCCAAGGCCTCGAGGACGCCGATCACCGAGGCGATGCCGTCCACGGAGATGGATCTCCGCTCGCCCAAGGCGTCGGCCTCGCCCTCGGTGCGGGCCCATTCCACGCCGCGGCGGCCGGCCCGCGAGCGGATGCGGTCGCCGGCCTGGCCGAGCACGGCCCGGAGCGGAAGATACAGGTCCTTGATCCCGATGACGCCGTCCAGGGCGGAACGCGCGTAGCCGACCGGCGACCGGGCCGCGGTCACCTTGCCCGCGCAGGGGCTGACGAGGAAGACGCCGACCCCCTCCTCGCCCGCGTGCAGGACGTGCTTGGCTATCCTGGCGGCGACCTCGACGGGCGGCAGGAGGGGCGCCAGATGGGAGATGAGGCTCGGATAGCGCACCTGGACGAGCTTCACGACGGCGGGACAGGCGCTCGAAATGAGGGGTTTCGGCAGGTCGGCCGCCGGGCCGGCCTCGAAGAGCCCGCGGCTCCGCGCCGTCACGAGTTCGGCGGCCTCGGCCACCTCGAAGACCTCGTCAAAGCCCAGGGCCAGGAGGCCGGAGAGCAGGCGGTCGATGGACCAACGCTCGTCGAATTGCGCGTAGAGCGAGGGCGCCGGCAGGGCGATCGTGTGGCGGTAACCCGCGATCATGGAAAGGGGGTCCGAAACGGCCTTTTTCGCGCCGTGCGGACAGGTCCTGATGCATTCACCGCAGTCGATGCAGCGCTCGTCGATGATGCGGGCGCGGCCCTTCCGGACGCGGATCGCCTCGGTCGGGCACTTCTTGATGCAGGTGGTGCAGCCGACGCACTTGTCGGGATCGAGCTTGACCGAATGAAAGAGCCGCGGAGCGGCCTCTCCCGGGCCTTCGGGAGCCTCGCCGTCGGGATTCACGCCCGGCCTCCGCCGCCCGCGACCGGCGCCGGCGCCAGCCGGATCAACATGGTCACCGTCGTGCCCTTGCCCACCGCGCTTTCCAGCCGGAACTCGTCGGCGTTGCGCTTCATGTTGGGCAGGCCCATGCCCGCGCCGAAGCCGAGCTCGCGGATCCATTCGGGGGCGGTCGAATAGCCCTCGGTCATCGCGAGCTCGATGTCCGGGATGCCGGGCCCCTCGTCCGCCATCGTGATGAGGATGCGCTCGGGGCTGATCTCCGCTTCGGCGATCCCGCCCCCGGCGTGGATGGCCATGTTGATCTCCGCCTCGTACATCGCGACGGAGGTCCGCTTGATGATCGCCGGGTCGATGCCGAGCTGGCCGAGGATCCGCTTGACCTCGGCCGATGCCTTGCCCGCCATGGAGAAATCGTCCCCGGGGACCGCGTAGCGATACTTCATGCGCCTAGTCTATGTCCCTGATCCCGCCCGACCGGAGGCCCGCCTCGTAGAGCCGGCCGCAGGCGAGGAACATCGAGTACTTGGTGCGGAGGAGGACCATGCCGTTCTCGCGGGCCATCGCGACCATCTCCTCGCTCGGGCTCTTGCCGCGGACGAAGACGACCACCTTGATGTCGAGGAGGTCGGCGGTCCGGATGGCCTGCGGGTTGACGAGGCCGGTGAGGAGGACCACGCGGTCCTTCACGAAGGCCATGACGTCGCTCATGAGGTCGGCGCCGCAGGCGGCCCCGACGTCGAGATCCATATTCCCGGCCCCTTCGACCACCGTCGCCTCGAGGACTTCCACTATCTTGCCAACAGTCATCGGAACCCCCGCGAGGAGGATAGCACGACCCCGCCGGATCCTCAAGGAAAAGCGCCTTGGAACCCGGCCCCGCCTGGCGGCCGACAGGCGGCCGGCGGGAAGCCGGCGGTATTCGCTTAAGTCGCCTTCCGGAAATCCGATATTCGGAAAGAAGGGATTCCGCGGAAAGGCGGCGCGGGGTCTTCGGGGCGACGAGCCCCGGCGGCCCAAAAGCCTCGAAACGGGACTCCTTCGGGCGTCAGGTATCCGCGCAAGGGACTCGCGCGGGAGGACGCTGGCGAACCGGCGCAATTCGCGACGGCAAGGACGCCGCGCCGGGGGTCATTCCCCGGCCTCACTTCGGAAAGGAGTATCGGATGATCATCAATCACAACCTCAGCGCTATGTACGCCGACCGTTCCCTCAAGGTGACCAACACCAGCATGGACAAGGGAATGGAGAAACTCTCTTCGGGCATGCGCATCAACCGCGCCGGCGACGACGCCTCCGGGCTCGCCGTCTCCGAGAAGATGCGCTCCCAGATCCGCGGCCTCGAGCGGGCCTCGAAGAATGCGCAGGACGGAATCTCCTTCATCCAGACGACCGAGGGCTTCCTCCAGGAGTCGCAGGACATCGTCCAGCGGCTCCGCGAGCTTGCCGTCCAGGCCTCGAACGGCGTGTATACCGCCGAGGACCGGATGCAGATCCAGGTGGAAGTCAGCCAGCTCGTCGACGAGATCGACCGCATTTCCAGCCACGCGCAGTTCAACGGGCTCAACCTCCTCACCGGCCGCTTCGCCCGCGAGACGGGCGAGAACGCCGTAACCGGCTCGATGTGGTTCCACATCGGCGCCAACATGGACCAGCGCGAGCAGGTCTACATCGGAACGATGACCTCCAAGGCCCTCGGACTCAAGAACGTCGGTGATGACTCCATCATCAACTTCGAGTCTCCGGACGGGTCGAACCGGGCCATCGGCTCCCTCGACGCGGCCCTCAAGAAGATCTCCAAGCAGCGCGCCGACCTCGGCGCGTACCAGAACCGCCTCGAGCACGCGATCCGCGGCATCGACGTGGGCGCGGAGAACCTCCAGGCCGCCGAGAGCCGCATCCGCGACACCGACATGGCGAACGAGATGGTCAGGTTCACCAAGGACCGGATCCTCGCCCAGGCCGGCAACGCGATGCTCGCGCAGGCCAACCAGAAGACCCAGCAGGTCATGCAGCTCCTCCAGTAAGAGTCCCCGGGACGTTCCCCGCCGGCACCTCGGAAGGACCGGCGGGAGCGACGCTCGAGACGGCCCGTCGCCCTCCTCGCGGAAGGCGGCGGGCCGTCTTCTTTTCGCGCCGGCGCGCCTTCGTTCCTCGTTGCGTACCCGGCGGACTTGCGCGTATAATCGCGGGCGATGGACGCGCACAGCCCCGACACGAGGCGCGAGATCGTCCGGCGCGTCTTCCCCGATCTTCGGTACGGAGGCGACCCGGACCTCGAACGCTATTTCGAGCTCCGCAAGGCCGGCCGCCTCGGCGAGGCCCTCAACCTCTACAACGGCCCCTTGCGGGCCCGCTATCCCGAAGACGCCGCGCGGGTATTGCTCCTCCGGCTCTACCGGGAGAACGACCCGCGCTGGCTCGAGCTCCAGGACCGCCTCGTCCTCGAGCTCGGAGACCGGCTGTGCCGCCGCGTCGCCGCCAACATCGACGCCCTCGTCGCCCCCCTCGAGCGCGCCGACCTCTCCAACCCCTTGAAGTCCCTCGCCGCCGCGGAGGCCCTGCAGCGCCTCCTCCCCGCCTCGGGCGACGGGGCCATCCCCTTCCTGGAGCGCTACGCGGGCTTCGCCCGCGTCCTCAAACACCGCGTCGCCCTGGCCGAGCGCGCCGCCGACCTCCTCCGAGAGTATTTCGCCATGGCGCGCTCGGACGCCCCCGGCGAATACGACTTCGTGGCGCGGAGCGCCGCCCTCGAGGAGAAGAAACGCGAGGAGGAGGAGCGCCGCCGCGCCGCGCGGGGCGGCAAGCCCGATTCGGGCGGCCGGACGGAGTCCTACGACTTCATCGCACGGAGCGAGGCCCTCGAGGAGCGGCGCCGCAAGGCGGAAGAGGCGGCGCGTTCGCGCTTCTTCGACCTCTCCCGCCTCGAGTTCTCGGCCGCCGACGTGGAGCGCATCGAGATCCCCGCCGGGATCGAACGCCGCGAGGACCGCGTCCTCGCCTATTGCTGGAAATACTGGAAGGCCTGCGCCGATCCCGGCTTCGAACGTCTCGTCTTCCTCTACTCCAAGAAGTACGGCACCCGCCACTTCGACCTGCTCCGGGCCGTCAAGGTCGGCCGCGCCCGCCGCTTCACGGACGACGAGATCCTGACCGCGGTCTCGACCATCGTTTCCCCGAGCTACTCCTACTCGGTATCCGGCGACCTCTACATGCAAGCCATGTGGCGGAACTACCGCGCCCGCCTCGAGGAGGCCGCGCGGCGCCAGGCCGAATCCGCGGCGACCGCGGAACTCCAGGGCGGCGACCGCGCCGCCCCCCGGAGCCGCGCCGCTGCCCGCCCCTCCCTGCCCCCGCCCGCGGTTGCGCCCGCGCCCCGGCCCTCCGCGCGGCCTCCCCAGGCCCACCCCGCCCCCGAGCGCCGCGCCGTCCTTCCCGAAGCCGCCGCCCTCCGACGGACCCCCGATTTCGCGTCCCGGCCGCCGGCCTTCGCCCTCCAGGATGCCCGCGAGCGCGCGGCCGCCCAAGCCGCCGAATCCGGCGCCGCCGGAGGAGCCGCCGGCGCTCCCGACAACGAAGCCCGTTCCCGCGCGGCCTTCCTGGCCAGCGAGCGCTCGGATCGCCCCGATCGGCGCGCCGCCTTGGCGGCCGCCTCGGAATCCGCCGCGCAAGGCGCCGCCTGGCGCACGGCCACCCACGCGGGCGACCACGGGGCCGAGCGCAGCGCCGCCTTCGAGGCCTCCCGAGCCGCCGGCCTCCGTGAAGAGCTTCCCCGCCTGAGTTCCCGCCCCGCCGCGGCGCCGGCCGACGACGAACCCCGTTCCCGCCGCGCCCACCGCCCCGAACCCGCCGCGGAGGCCGCGCCCGCGGCGCCTGCCGCCGCCCCCGCGGGGAAGAGCGGACTCAAGGCCCTTTCCGGCGGGGCGCGGAAGGCCCACGGCCGGGAGCTCCTCGGCCGGCGCGAGGCGCCCGAAGCCGTCCCCGAGATCGCCCAACGCGCCGGATCCGTTTCGGACCGGATCCGCAAGCTCTCGGGCAAGGCCTACGACGTGTACAAGGAGATCTTCCTGGCCCGCGTCCGCGACGCCATCCACCGCCGCCTCCTCGAGGGACGGCGCGGCGCGCGCCGCTTCTTCGACTCCGGCGCCAACGAGGCGGAGGACCTGATCTACGCCTATCTGGCCGCCCACTACGACGACCCCTACATGGAGTGGGAAGGTTCGGAGGAGCGAAGGAGCGTCGAGGCCCTGGGCTTCGACCTGCCCTCCCTCGACCCGATCATCGAAGCCTGGTACCGGAAGCTGTAGCCTTTCTCGCGCGGCGCCCGGCCGGGGTCGGCGCGCCCGAGCCTATAGCTTGACCCTGCCCCTGAAGGACCGCGCGAGCGTCAGCCGGTCGGCGTACTCGAGGTCGCCGCCGACGGGAATGCCCGTGGCCAGCCGCGTCACCGCGACGCCGGTCGGCTCGAGGAGTCGCTTCAGGTAGAGCGCCGTCGTGTCGCCCTCCACCGTCGGATTCGTCGCCATGACGACCTCCCGCGCCTCGCCTTCGCGGAGCCGCGCCAGGAGCGCCTCCAGCCGCAGGTTCTCGGGGCCGACGCCGTCCAGCGGCGAAATGAGGCCGCCCAGGACGTGGTAGAGCCCGCGGTACTCGCGCGAAGCCTCGATGGTGACGACGTCCTGCGGCTGCTCCACGACGCAGATCAGCGAGCGGTCCCGCCCGGGGCCGGAGCAGACCGGGCAGGGATCCTCCTCCGCGTAGGAGCCGCAGATCGAGCAGAAGCGGATGGAGTCCTTGATGCCGGCGATGCGGTCGGCCAAGGCCTCGGCGTAGGCCTTGTCGGTCTTGAGGAGATGGTAGGCCACGCGGAGCGCGCTCTTCCGGCCGATGCCGGGCAGCCGCGTCAGCAGGCTCACGAGCTCCTCGAGGGCTTTCACAAGCCGCCCCCGCCGAACATCCCGGGGGGCAGGGGCATGCCGCCGAGACCGCCCGCCAGCTCCCGCTGGACCGCCTCGCGGACCTTCGCCGCGGCGTCGTTGAAGGCGGCGCGCACGAGATCCTGGAGCAGGCCGATCTCCGCGGGGTCGACGGCCTCGGGAGCTATTTCGCATGACTTCATGTCGAGGGCGCCCGTGAGGGTCACGCGGACCATGCCGCCGCCCGCGCTGCCGGTCGCCTCGATGGAGGCGGTCTTGGCGCGCAACGCCTCGGCCTGGGCCTGCAGGGCCTGGGGGTTCTTGAGCATGTCGAAGATCTCGTTGATGTTCACGCTTTCCTCCGGATTCACGATTCCTTGACGCGCGTCCCCCTGAAGACGCGCTCGACGATGGCGGCGGGATCGTTCTCGGGGATCCCCGCGGCGCCGCCCTCGGCGGCGCGCGGCTTCGCGGGCGACTCCACGCGAAGCTCCACCTTGAGATGGCGGCCCGAGGCCTCGGCGGCGGCGCGGGAAAGCGCCGGCAGTTCGCCCCGGACGAGCCCTTCCTCCATGCCGCTCCTGAAGGGAATGACAAGCCGCTCGCCCTCGACCCTCCAGGGCAGGGAGGCGCCGAGCCCGCTTTTCAAGAGGGGACTGTTCTTGCCGAGAGCCTCGACGACGGCGGCCTTGAGGGCGGCGAGTCCCGCGGCGTCGAGGCCGCCCTCGCCCGCCGTGGCCACCGAACCGCCGGCCCCACCCGCCGCGCCGGCGCCCGCCGGACTGGCCGCCGCGCCCGCCGCGCCGCCGGCGCTCTCCGGCGGTGCCCACATGTCCCCCTCCTCCTCGCCCGCCTCATCGTCAAAGGCCGCCGGCGGGGGCGCCGCGAAGGCCGCGGGCCGGGGAGCCGCGGCGGGA
>JAEUJG010000093.1 GCA_016794765.1 Spirochaetaceae bacterium
CGCCGAAGAAGGCGGAGCCCATGACGAGGACGTCGGCGCCGGAGGCCGCCGCGGCGTCCAGGGTCGCGCGGTTGACGCCGCCGTCCAGGGAAACGAGGAAGGAGAGGCCGCGGTCCCGGCGCGCCTCCGCCAGCCGGCGGGCCTTGTCCAGGCAGGCGGGGATGAGGGACTGGCCGCCGAAGCCCGGATTGACGGTCATCACGAGGACGAGGTCTACGAAGGGAAGCAACTCCTCGACGGCGGCAAGCGGAGTCGAGGGGACGAGGGATATGCCGGGACGGGCGCCGAGGGCGCGGATGCGCTCCACGAGCCGGTGCGCGTGCACGGCGGCCTCGACATGGAAGGTTACGTACGCGGCGCCAGCCTTGGCGAAGGGCTCGACGAGGCTTTCGGGCTCCACCGTCATCAGGTGGACGTCGAGGGGAAGGCGGGTGCGGGGGCGGAGATCGGCGCACATCTTGGGGCCGAAGGTGAGGTTCGGAACGAAGCGGCCGTCCATGACGTCGAGGTGCGCCCAATCGGCGCCGGCGCGCTCCATCGCGGCCAGGGCTCCCCCCATGTCGGCGAAGTCCGCGGAGAGGAGGGAAGGGGCGACGAGCAGGTCTTCCATGGCGGCGGATGATATCACAAACCTTCCTCCGGCGCTAGATGGAATCGGGCGGTCGGGCGCTTTTTAGCGCATACTGGAGCGCATTTTCTCCGCGCCGACCGCCGCGCCGGGGCGACGGTTCCGATTGACCAAGGGGCGCCCGATCGGATACTATCAAACGGAGTATCCGATCCCTTAAGCGATTACCACCGGAAGAGCATGGTCGAGCAGGAAAGCGTTTCCGTACTTCTGTCCAACGCGTACGAAAGCCTCAGGAGCGTCGATCTCGCCTCCGCGACGCGACTCCTCGATCGGGCCCTCGCGGCCGATTACGAGGACCCGGAGGTGCTCTATGCCCTCAAGTGCGCCAACTTCTGGTCCGAAAGGCTCTCCCGCCTCGAGACCATGCCGAACCCCTTCGAGCGGGGCGAGCAGGTCGTCGCCCTGTGGAAGGCCTTCGTCTCCTTCTCCTCGAAGCTCGCCGGAGACTTCGAGCGCGCCCGCTACGCCTACAAGCGCTTCGCCTTTTCCCTCGCCCTCTCGCACTACCGCGCCCTGCCCGCCGAGGACAAGGAGTCGCACGAGGTCGAACTTTCCCTCAGGATCGGCCGCTGCCTCAAGGGAGCGGGCGACTACGACGCCGCCCTCCGCTCGCTCGAGTCGGCCGCGCAGGCCCGCCGCGACGAGGCCGAGGTCCTCGCCGAACTGGCCGACACCTACGCCCTCGGCGGCGAGGCCAGGCCCTCGAAGGCCCTCTTCCGCGAGGCCTTCTACCTCGCGCCCCAGCGGATCGACCTCGAGCTCCTCGAGTCCGAGATGATCCGCCGGCTCATCGACAAGGTAGCGGCCCTCGGCTACGAGGGCCCCGAGGTCGCCGAATGGGTGCCGGTCTACGGCAACCTCCTCGGCGTCTTCGGCGTCAAGCGGGAGCTCAAGTCCGTCGAGGTCGGCAAGCTCCGGCAGTCCATCTACCAGCTCGAG
This sequence comes from Spirochaetaceae bacterium, assembly GCA_016794765.1. Taxonomy (GTDB): domain Bacteria; phylum Spirochaetota; class Spirochaetia; order Treponematales; family Rectinemataceae; genus JAEUJG01. Next base: position 1,571 of record JAEUJG010000093.1, read on the forward strand.
AACGAGCTGAAGGAAAACGCCGAGTCGAGGCGCCTCATCGCGCCCCGGCTCGTGAACCGCTATTTCTGGCTCATAGACCATTGCGTCGCGACGAAGGAAGACCGCGCCAAGATCGAGGAGATCCTCCTCAAGGTTCGGCTCCTGGATCCCGCGATCTACAAGCAGTACACAGCCTAGGAAGGAGAACATATGGCCGAATCGCAGCTCGCCGTCAAAGTCCAGGAAATGCTCAACGAGGAAAAGTGGACCCGCGCCGCCCTAGGCTCCTATTCCGCCGCCAATCTCAAGGAGCTCGACGCCCTCCTCGAGGAAGCCTCCCGCGAGAAGGCCGTCGACGAGATCAAGGCGCTCTGCGACGAGCACCTCGGGCACACCAAAAACTCGATCGTCGCGCTCTACCTCTCGGGCGTGATCTCCCTCATGCGGCAGCAGATCGACGATTCCGCGATGGTCGCCCTCATCGACCTCTTCGCCGACAACAAGAAGTGGTCGGTCGTCGAGTTCGCCTGCCAGCGCATGCTCGATTTCGGCGAGAACCGCGTCGCCCTCCGCCGCCTCGCCGAGTGCTACGAGTCCGACGGCCGCCCCGACGACATGTACGCCGTCTGGGAGCGCCTCGTCCGCGTCGACTACGAGGAGTCGGACATCGTCAAGGCCCTCGCGGAGCGCCGCGAGAAGGAAGGCAAGACCGACGAGGCCATCGACTTCTACAAGAAGGCCCTGCACCGCTACATCAACAAGGGGCTCTTCACCAACGTGAAGGAGATCTGGACCAAGCTCGTCGAGGCCTGCCCCGGCGACATCGACTTCTTCCTCCACGTCCAGCGCAAGATCGCCAAGCAGATCTCCGAGGACAAGGCCGCCGGCCTCCTCCTGGACCTCTTCCGCCACTACAAGGGCGTCGCCGAATGGAACACCGCCCTCGACATCCTCCGCGTCGTCATCGACTACGACGACAAGAACCCCGCCCTCCGCAAGGAGGTCGTCGAGTGCTACAAGGGCAAGTACGCCGCCCACTCCCACCTCGACGACTACATCCGCCTCTCGAACATCAACCAGTCCTACCGCTCCATGCACGAGGCCATGGCCGATTTCGAGAAGCACATCGCCTTCGACGCGGGCAATTTCGTCTACCACCGCACCTGGAACGTCGGCCGCATCGCCAGCGTCAAGGGCGACGAGATCGTGATCGACTTCGCCAAGAGCCGCGGCCACAAGATGACCCTCAAGATGGCCATCGACAGCCTCACCACCCTCAACAAGGACCACATCTGGGTCCTCAAGGCCGTGTGGTCCAAGGACAAGCTGCGCGAGAAGGTGAAGACCGACATCGCCTGGGCGCTCAGGATCCTCATCAAGAGCTTCGACAACCGCGCGGACCTCAAGAAGATCAAAGCCGAGCTCGTGCCCTCCGTCCTCACCGCGAGCGAGTGGAACTCCTGGAGCGCCAAGGCCAGGACCGAGCTCAAGACGGACTCCCTCTTCGGCAACGCCCCCGACGCGATCGACACCTACATCGTCCGCGACCGCCCCCTCTCCTACGAGGAGAAGCTCTACAACCAGTTCAAGGCCGAGAAGGGCTTCTTCCCGCGCGTGCAGTGCCTCCGCGAGTTCCTGGAGCACGGCGAGCCCGACTCCGAGTTCTTCTCCGAGATGCTCGGGTTCTTCACGGGCTTCGTCCGCTCCTACCAGGTCGCCAACGAGCAGGTCGTCGCCGCCTACCTCTTCCTGAAGGAGCTGGCCTCCAAGTACAGCTTCCTCAAGGGCGCCGCGAGCGCCGGCTTCGCCGAGCTCTTCGAGGAGATCGAGGATCCGATCGGGGTCTACGACGGGATCAAGGACTCGCAGCTCAAGCAGTCCTACCTCCTCCACATCAAGAACTTCATGCCCGACTGGGCCGACGTCTACGTCCGCCTCTTCCCCTACTCCCTCAACGAGACGGTGCTCGAGACCCTCAAGACCGCCGGCCACGACGACAAGCTCAAGCGCATGGTCGTCGACATCATCGAGAACTAC
>JAEUJG010000099.1 GCA_016794765.1 Spirochaetaceae bacterium
CGACGTAGGCCCCCCGGGCGGCGGTCGACGTGCCGAAGCCGCCGCCGAGCTCCGCCGCGGCCTCCCAAAGGACGCGATCCTCGGCGGCCAGCCGGGCCGCGGGGAGGAAGGCGGCGAGGGCGAGGGCGAACGCGGCGCTACGGGTGATCGCGGCGCGGCGGCCGCGGGTGCTGTCGGTGTTCATGCTGGCCTCCTAGCGCCTGCCGGCGGTGATCGGGACTTCCACGGGCTCGCAGTCCCCGCCCGGCTCCATGAGCCCCCCCGTTTCCGGCGCGCCCGGCGGGGTCTTCGGGACGTTGCGCATCCAGACGCGTACCGTGTAGGCCCCCGGAGAGCCCTCCACGCGGAAGGCGCGGGAAACGACGGCCGTGCGCCCCGCGTCGGCGACGACCCGCCGCGAGTGGGAGGCGGCGACGCCGCCGCGCTGGTCCAGGATCTCGATGACCAGGTCGCCTTCCCGCCGCTCCGGATGGTTGTTCGCGGCGGCCGCGCTCACCCAGACGTAATTCGGCCCCGTCGCCCGCGCGTCGAAGACGGCCAGGTTGAAGGCCGGATAGCTGTAGGGGTTGTAGAGCGCGAAGACGTCGCTCCGGAAGCCGGGCTTGCGCAGGTCGGAGCTCGAGACGGAAAACACGAGATCCTTCCGCGCCGACTTCCAGGAGAGCTTGGCCAGGTCCAGGGGGAGCTTGACCGTCGTGGAGGCGTAGGGGGCCAGCGTCCCGAGGTCCAGGCCGGCGATGGATTCGGCCCCCTGGCCGTCCTTCAGCTCCAGCCGGACGTCGCGGAGCGGCACTGGACTCCGGTTGTGGACCGGCACCGAAAAGTCGCGGAGGAAGCGCCGCCGCTCAACCTCTATGTCGCCGAGGAGGAGGTCGGGTTCGGCGAAGGGCACGACGCCGTAGTTGTTGCCGGCGTTGAGCTCGTCCCCGCGCAGTCCCTCCACGAAGACGAAGAGATTGTAGGGAGCCTCGGCGCTTTTCGGGAGCCGGTATTCGACGGTGAGGGTGGCCTCCTCGCCGGGCTTGAGGACCAGGTCCTTGTAGAGCCTGCGGTAGCCCGTGCGGGAGGCGCCGAACCAGGAGTTCTCCTGCTTGGAGAAGAGCTCGAGCGCGAGGCCGCGCGCCGTCGCCAGGCCGGTGTTCCGCACCGTCACGGAGACGGGGAGGAGGTCGCCGCCCTTTTCGTCGCCGTAGTAGCGGTAAATGGAGGCCGCGTCGACGGCGAAATCCGGCGCCGCGCGGGTGGAGGCGAGCTCCAGGGTCGCCTCCGTGGATGCGCCCCGCGCGGAGGCGGGCAGGTTGCGGTAGGCGATGTCGACCCGGCCCTCCTTGGTCCAGACGCCGCGGGGCGCCTCCGCGCGGGTGCCGCGCGGCTGGTCGGGCGCGAGCCGCGCGGGGAAGCCCCAGGCGTCCCGGCCGGGATCGTAGACGATCATAGCCGGGGCGGAGCGGAGCCCGGAGTCCTCGTCGACGAGGAGGACGGCCAAGCCGTCCTTCGGGGCGCCGACCAAGGAGAAGTCGTCGCCTATGGCGGCGGATGCGGCCAGGACCCGGCGCGGCCCGCCCGACCAGGCGCGGGACAGGAGATCGGGCCAGTATTCGATGTTGCCCCGCCCGCCCTCCTTCTCCCCCGCGTAGTAAAAGAGCGCCGTCTTCCCGCGCCAGGAGACGACCCGCGGATTGGCGTGCCTGCCGGGCAGGGCTATCCGTTCGATCGCCTCGCGGGAAGAGCCGCGGGGATCGGCGTTCCAGCCGAGCTGCACGACCCGGTCGTTGATGGTCTCGAGGGAGCCGTCCCAATCCTCCGCGGTGACGAGATAGGGCGTGCCGCGGTCCAAGAATGCGTCCCAGCCGACGATCGGTTTGCCGATGGCGCGCAGGGGATAGGCGCGGGAGTCCCAGTTCCCGTCACCCTTCATGAGGACGTAGCCGAAGCGGTTCTCTCCGGTCGCGAGGAGACTGTTGGCGTCGCTGTTCTGGACGTAGACCAGGGCCAGGTCCTTGCCGTCGCCCGCCAGGCGCGGGCGGCCGCGGTAGGTCCCCGCCTCGCCGGCGGGCGGACGGGCCGGTGGCGAGAAGGTCCCCGATTTCGGATCGAAGGCCGCGACGAGAATCTCGCTCGCCCGGCAGATTTCCTGGAGCGGCGGCTGCCTGTCGATGTCCCGGCTGCCTTCCCCGAACTTCCGCGTGGTGTTCTGCCAGGCAGCGTAGAGGATCCCGCGATGCTCCGCGACGGAGAAGTCGTAGTCTCCGGTGCCGTCGTCGTGGACGATGGCGCCCGGCGACCAGGAACCGTCGGCCCCGCGCCGGGAGAACATGAGGGCGGCCCGGTCCAGGCTCGCTCGCCCCGGGCCGGCGTCGTCGGTCCAGAAGAGAAATTCGCCGCCCAAGGCCTCGACGACGAGGGGCTCGCTGCCCGGCAGGAGGTGGGTCTTGAGGGCGCGCAACTCGAGGGGATCGCCGCCCCGGACGTACTCGGGAGGCGGCCGGTCGCCGAGCCACTCGGGCCCGGCGGCGAGGTACTCGCGGCCCGTTTCGCGGAAGCCCGAAAGGAGGGCCGCGGCCGAGGGAAGCTCCGACGGTATGACCGGGCCGCCCGCGACCGTGCCGCCCCGCCCGGGGCCCGCCCCTCCCCCTCCCGGCGCCGAGCCCCCCGCGGTGACCTCATATTGGGCGCCGGCCAACTTGTACTCCCAGGAGAATATGAACAGGATGTTCACGCGAAGGAGGAGATCCACGAGGATCTTGCCGCTGAAGGAGCCGGCGCGCACCTGCCAGCGCATCTCGTAGCCGCCGTGGAGGGCCACGCCGACGGAGGCGACGCCCTTCACGCCGATGCCGCCCTCGACGTCGACATAGGGGGAAAAAGTGAGGTCCACGTTCCGGAAGTAATCCGCGAGGCCCGTGGGCCGGCGGTCGGAGACGAAGCTCACGGTGAGTTCGCCCCCCACGCCGATGGAGACGTAGACGGGGATGAAGGCCGCCATGGCCTGGGCCGAGACCTGGACGCCGAAGGCGCCGAAGACCACGAGCTTGCCGCCCACGACCTTGAGGCCGTCCTTCTCGGAAACCAGGGAGACATACCCGAGGGCGCCGGCCTCGGCGCTGAAGCTGGCCTCGCCTGTCGCCTGGGGCTTCAGGCCCTGGCCGCGCCAGTAGGACCAGAGCTTCCGCGTCGCGTCCGCTCCGCTTCCCACCTCCTCGATGAAGTTCTTGAAGGGGCCCTTGAAGCTCTCCCAGCCGCGTTCGCCCGCCTTCTTCTTGGCGTCGACGTCGACGCCGACGTACAGCGTTATGACGTCGTCCTCGTACTCGATCCCGAACTTGAGAAAGGGCAGCTTGACGGCGCCGGACATGCCCTTCAGGAATTTCACGTCGCCGTCCACTCCGGCGCTGGGGCTCATGGGGAAGTCGATGGGCTTCTTGACCTCCTCGTTCTCCCGGATCTTGAGGAGGGTCGGCGCGGCGATGGCCATGTCGCGATAGTCGATCACGACGCCGGCGTGGATGAGGTCGCCGACGGAGAAGGTCTTGCCGGGCTCGAATTCGAGATCGGGACCGCTCGACTCGATCCGCTTCACGCCCTGCTGGAGGAAATACTTCCGGATCCTGAAGCCGTTCGGGTTCGCGCTGAAGTGGACGGAGACCTTGCCCGGTTTCTTGAACTCGAATTCCTCCTGCTTGAGGAGGAGGTTCGAGCCGTCCTTGTCGCCCTCGCGGACCAGGATCACCTCGTCCAGGCTCGGCAGCTCGATGTTGTC
>JAEUJG010000109.1 GCA_016794765.1 Spirochaetaceae bacterium
CCCTTCTTCTCTCGGGGCGCGATCTCCTCATGGAGTCGGAAACCGGCACCGGCAAGACCTTCGCCTATCTCGCCCCGGCCCTCGAGCTCATCTCCTTCGGCAGGCGCGGTCCCGACAAGAACGCCGAAGGCCTGGCCGACCGTTCCGCCAAGGCCGGACGCGATGGCCCCGAAGCCCTCATCGTCGCGCCGACCCAGGAGCTCGCCGTCCAGATCGGCCGCGAAACCGAGCGGCTCGTGCGGACATCGGGCCTGGCCCTCCGCGTCGCCGTCATCCTCGGGGGCACTCCTCTTTCGAAGCAGGAGGCCAAGCTCCGCGACCGGCCGGCCATCGTCGTCGGCACCCTCGGCCGCATCGGCGACCTTGTCACGCTCAGGCGCGTCAGGTTGTCGGCCCTCAAGATCCTCGTCCTCGACGAGGCCGACCGCCTTCTCGCGCCCGAGGCCGAGGAGCAGTCCCTGGCCCTCCTCCGCGCCTGTCCGGCGACGGCCGCGCACGCCCTGGTCTCCGCAACCCTCCCCCAGAAAACCCGCGCCAAGGCCGCGCCCTTCCTCACCGAGCCCGCGGAAGCCAAGGCCGAATCGACCACCGTCCTCGCAGGCGACATCGAGCACTGGTGTTTTTACTGCGACGGACGCAAGCGCCTCGATTTCCTCCGCCGTCTCGAGGTCGCCGTGGCGCCGAAGCGTTGCCTTGTCTTTTTGGCGCAGGCCCATCGCGTGGCGCACGCGGTCGAACGGCTCGAGGCGATGGGACTCCCCGTCGCCGGCATCCACGCCAAGCTGGAGAAGGAAGAGCGCCGCGTCGCCCTCGAGCGCTTCGCCTCGGGAGAGCTCCGCTATCTCGTGACGAGCGACTTGGGCGCCCGGGGCCTCGACATCGCCGGACTAAGCCACGTCGTCTCCCTCGACCTTCCGGAAGAGCACACGGTCTACGTTCACCGGGCCGGCCGCACCGGACGTGCCGGCGCCAAGGGCGTTTCCATCGTCCTCGCGGACATGGTGGAACTCGAGCGCGCATCGCGCCTTGCGGTCCGAGCGGGCTTCGTCTTCCGGACCAAGTTTCTAGAAGCCGCCGAAATCCTGGAGCCGACCACCGCGGAATTCTTCGAGCGGGCGGAGCGGGCCGAGGCGGAGAAGAACGCCCATCGCGCCGCGCGCGCCGGCCGCGGCGATGACGCAGCCGAGGCACGGCGGCGCGGCGACCGCGCGGAACGAGGCCGCCGCGAAGTCCGCAGCGGGCGAGGTGAGAGATCCGTTCCCGATTCCGGCGATGCCCGATCCTCCCACGGTACGCGCTTTCCCCGTGAAACGCGGGATCCGCTGGATTCGCGAGCTCCCCGTGGGGCTTCGAGCCGTGGGGGGCCCGGCAGTGGCGATCAGCCCGGACGCGGCGATCCGCCCGAGCGTGGAGATCGGCCAGGACGCGGTGGCCAAAAGCCGCGCGACGCCGGAGTCGAGCGCGCCCCGCGCGGACCCGTACGCGAGGAAGACGGCAGGATCCGTCGCTGAGCGGGGGCGACACGATGTCCATCGCCCCGCCCCCCGCCCTGCGGGCCCTCCTTTCGGCGCGGCGCGCGCTCGTTCCCGAGGCGGAAGAGCGGCTCGGCAATCCACCATGGGCCGCCGCGGCTGCGCGCATTCTCATCGTGCGGCTCTCCCCGTGGCGCGATGTCGACCGATCCACCTCCCACCTGATCCTCTTCGCGGAGTGCCGCAAGGCCCTGCCCGAGGCCTTTGTCGATTTCGCCTTCTTCCCCGACCGGGGGGACCGCGAGCTGCTGGAAGGCGCGGTCGCCCGCGGCGGCGGCGCGGAAGGATCGCCCCCGCCATGGTTCTACGGCCTCGCTTCCGGGCGCGGCCCGTCGGATTTCGACCTCATCCTCGTTTCCAACGCGTTCGCCCTTGAACTCATCAACCTTCCCTACTTGTTTTCCACTGCGGGCGTGCCGCTTCTTGCGTCCGGCCGCGCCGCCGAACCGTCCCCCATCGTCGTCCTCGGCGGTTCGAACGCCGGCGCCGCCGGATCGATCGTCGGCGAGGACGGGGATTCCCTCGTCGACGCGCTCTTCTTCGGCGAAGGCGAAGGCGCGATAGGCGAAATTGCTCGCATCCTCTCCGACCGCGGGCTTTCGCGCGCCGACCGCCTCGCTTCGGCGGCAAGGACGGTCGAGGGATTCTGGCCTTGCCCCAAGTCACTCGTACCGCGCGGCGCGGACCCCGCCCCTTCCTTCGACGTGAGGCGTCGCATATCGCGCGCCTCGCCCGCCCCCCTCCTCGACTGGCCGATCCTCAACTCGCCCGAATCGGGCACGGCCCGTCTCCAGATCGCCGCAGGCTGCCCCGGGCTCTGCTCCTTCTGCTTCGAGGGTTGGGACCGGCGGCCGTACCGCGAACTTCCCGTGGAGCGCGTCCTTGAATCCGCGCGCGAGATCAGGCGGAGGACGGGCGCCGACACCCTCGAGGTATACAGCTTCAATTTCAACACGCACGCGGAGGTCTTCGCCCTCCTATTCGAACTCGGCAGGATCTTCAAGCGCGTCAGCTTCATGAGCCAGCGCCTCGACATCCTTGCGACGACCCCCGGCCTCGTCCGCGCCGAACTCGCCGCCGACAAGCGCTCCTTCACGCTGGGTATCGAGGGCATCTCCGCCTCGATGCGCGCCTATTACCGCAAGGGTCTGGCCGAGGAGGAACTCGACCGCCTCGTCGATCTCCTCCTCGTCCCCGGCGTCAGGGAGCTCAAGCTGTTCTACATCATTTCGGGACTGGAAACCGCCGCGGACCTCGGCGAATTCGCTTCCTTCACCGAGCGGCTCGGCGGGGAGCGAACCGAGCGCGCGCCTGGCCTTCGCATCCTGGCCTCCGCCGGCTATCTCGTCCGCCTGCCCGGGACGCCCCTGCAATTCGCGCCGCTCGCCCTCGAAGAGGCGCCACTCCGGCGGATCGCGGGCTCCATGGAGGCCGCATGCGCGGCCGCCGGCATCGAATTCAGGCTGGCGGCCTTCTTCGACGAATACGGCGCCGACCAGCTTCTCGCGCTGGGCGGAGGCGCCATCCTCCCTTGGCTGGAAACCATGCCGGCCAAGGGCTTCATCTACGACGGCTCTCTCTCCCGCGGCGCCTGGCCCTCGCTCCGGGCCTTCGCCGAGGCGAAGGGACTGCTCGTCGAGGATTTCCGGACGGAGAAAACCGCCGATTGGCATGCCCCGCTCGACTTCGTCGACGCGGGCCCGCGAAACCGCGCGACCCTCCACGCCGAATACGAGGAGGCCCGGGGGCGGCGGGACAGGACTGCCTGCCTCGGCGGGCCCTGCGTCGATTGCGGCGCCTGCGAAGACCGCACTTCCCGCGCCTTCATCGCCGGCCACGCCATCAGGCCGCCGGACGGCGAATTAATAGATCGCATAACGCGCTTGACGGCGGCCAAGGCGGCCTTCCTCCCGGTCTTCGTCGAGGTGGAGATACCCGATTCCCTGGCCGGATCCACCGAGGCCTACAAGGGCGCCTGGCTCCTTCGGCTTCTTTCCGGGCGATGCCCGGGGGCCGAGTCGGCGGTCTTCGAGGCGAGGGAGGCGCTGTTCGCGGCCGGAGAGCGCGGCGGACTCGGCGAGGGCTTTGTCGGGAAGACGCTTTTCGCCCTCTACGGTCCCAAGCCGGCGGCTGTTCAGGCCGCGGCCACGAAGGCGGGCCTCGTCCTCGCTCCCTACAAAAGCGCGCGGGAGCTCCCCTCGCCCGCGTCCCTCAGGCTCGAGGTCCGTGCGACGTCCGGAGTGAAGGCTTCGACCGGCGCGCAGGCTACACCCGCCCAGGCGCTTAAATCCTGGCTCGCCGAGGAACGGATCGCCTACACCGAACGGCGGGACGACGATGCGCGCCGCCTCGAGATATCGCCGCGGGACTTGAAAAAAGGCCACATTCTGGAAGCTTCCTACGAAGAAGGTCCGGACGAGACCATCTTCAACCTGACGATCGGGGCCAAGGCCAATCTCGCCGAGATGCTCGCCAGGCTCGGACCAATGGCGGCGCGAGCCGCAAGAGTCAAAGTCCTATCCTACTCATGATGCCGGAAGCTTCGGTTTCCCGGGCTTGACGCGCCGTCCCGGAAAGGCGCGCGAGCCTCGCCGCCTTGGCCTTTATTCATCACAGCCGCCATCCAACAACAGCGGTCCGCGCGACGGGAACATTATGCCGATCCATTCCGGCGGCTCGTCGATTAGATCGCGTCGTCCGGCCACGGCGTGAAACAGTCCCCCATGACGCCAAGCATCGCGCGATTGAACCTGATTCGCCTTAACGGGATTTTCGTCCACATACTCGAAGACGGAGAAAAAATCCCGCAGGCCCGCGATGGCGCGAGAGAAAAACCGCTCGCCCCATACATGTCCGGTGAGACCATGACAGCGGTTATACGACATGGCAAAAACGCTCATGATCCAGCGCATGATCGCCGAAAGGCTCTCTCCCCGCCCTGGCTTTATCACCAGATGAAAATGGTTTCCCAACACGCAAAAATTCTCGACGCGGAAACGGTATTTTTTCTTGGCTCGTTTCACGACCTCTTCGAACAGCGCCATCATCCTCCCGGAATCGAAGATCAACTCTTTCCGATTGGCGCGCGCGGTGACGTGATACCACGAACCTTCTATCAACTGACGGGGCTTTCTCACGAAACAGCTACGCCCGTGGCGTCTCCATTTGATTGAAGACCGCCTGCTTTCCGGATATTAAAAGGACTGTCCCTGTTCAAGGAAGGCATTGGGCTCGTTTGGCAGCCTTTATGGCCTTTTCCTCGCGGCTTGGCCTTCCATTTACAGACAACTTGTCCCAGTCAACCCTGTCCCCGCAACCAGAAAGACTCTCGTGAAGCCGCATTAGGCGGCAAATTACGGAAAATCCTCGAGCACTGTCCCCTAGGACGCTTTTCGAGTCAGGTTTCGCGTTTCGTCTCGGAATCGAGCTTGGCAAGGTGCTCGTCGAGCTCGGTTGCGTGATCGAGGCTCTTGCCGCCGATGCGCGCGGCTTCCTCGACGGCTCGCTCTATCGAAGAGAAGTCCGCGAAGATCGATTCCACGCGGGCTGCGAGGCCCACGGAAAAATCCTTGATGCGGAGGAGCTTGGCAGCTCCGGTTTCGATTCCGATCGCGGCGCCTTCCACCTCCCCCTCCGCACGGACGGAAAGTTTGACGAGCTCCGCGGCCTTTCGCTCCAGCTCAGCCGCCTCCGATGAGACGGTCCCGAGTCCGTCGAGAATCGAGACCAAAGCGTCGAAGGTGGAGCGCACATCCGCAGCGAGGCGCGCGATCTCGGCGGAGAATCGATCGACAGCTTCCTCCGCCGTCCGCGCGGCTTCTCCGCTCTCGGCAAGGGCAAGGGATATACGCCCCGTCTCGATACGGGTGTCGTCGGCAAGTTTTCGCACGCCTTGCGAGATCACCGCGAATCCCTTGCCCGCCGCGCCCGCCCGAGCGGCTTGGATGGAGGCGTTCATAGCGAGTAGTCCCGTCTTCTCTGAAAGGTCGCTGATGCCGCTCGCCGCTTCGAAGACTTTGGAACTCGAGGCGCGGACGCGTTCAACACCTTCTTTAAGGCCCGCAAGATCCCGTCCTTGGCGTTCCGCCGTCTCCATGATATCGCCCACAATGCTTTTCTTGTCGGCCGCGAGGCTCGCGACGCTTCGAACCGTCGCGAGGATGCGCGCAAGGGAATCGTTGGTCTCGGTCAGGAGTCCATTCTCCTCGGCGACGGCGGTTTTAAGCTTTTTCGACCGCTCAACGACGTCGCGATTGGCGTTCTCAGCGCCTGCGGCGTCGTTCGAAAGGTCCCGGGCATCGCGCCCGATCCGCTCTATTTCACGCTTGATGGCGGAAGAGTACTCGCGACTCGCTTCCGATGCGGCCCCGAGTTCGCGGCCTGTCGCCAGGGCTCCCCTGGTTCCGGCTACAAGGCGGGCAAGGGATTCGGCCCGGTCCCGGCTTTTTGCCAACTCTCTTTCGGCGAGCCTCACGAGCTCCGTGTTGAGTCGTGCCTGGAAATCGATGACAAGCAATACGATCACGAGGAGGATGAACAGCGCGACGACGATGCTTGAGTCCGCCCCCCCAATGCCACCGAGGCGGGGTAGCGCTATGCTCGTCGCGAACAGCAAGTATGCGGCAAGGCCGAACCCGGCAAGTACACGCATTTGCTTCAAGCCAAGCGCTATCATCGAGTTCGTGGTCACCGCGGCGAGAAGATAGACGAAAAAGCGATAAAAATCGCCGATGCCGTCGAAGGGGAGGAAGAGGCCGAGCCAAAGAACGTTGAGCATTGTTCCCGCGCTCGCAAGGTAAGACGCGGCGAAAAACCGTCTGATTCGCAACAGGACGAGCGACGCCATGAAACAGGACTCCGTGACGATCACGGCAAGGAAAAAACGTAAATAGAGCGCAGGGGAAGCCATGAAGCGGACAAGACTAATCGCCACGAAGCCCAGGATGAGAACCACGTTCATATAGACGAGGAAGGGGATTCGCCTCTTCATCGTGGCCGAAAGCCCCTCCAGCGCCGAATCCTTGATAAATAGTCGAACCATGGACATCGTCATGCCTCCCAACATCAGTATGACGAACGGGAGCCTTCGAGTAAACCTGAGGCTGCTTTCGAGACTGTAATCCCAGGCGCCTGTCCGGCAAGGTCGAGCTGAAGTGGCGGATTGGAGCCCATTCGAGCCTCCGCCACCAAGGCCAGCTTCTCCAAACCCTTGCCTAGCCGCCCGAGTTCGGTCGGTCGCTTTTGGGCAATCATCCTGAGACGGGAGGCGAGGGCCGCATAATCCGATCGGTACTTCGGATGCGCAAGCTTGCGGAGTCTGGCTAGGGCGAAGCTTTGCAGCCTGCCATCGGCGGCGCCGGACTCAAGAAGGCCGGTTGCCTCGGCACAGGCCTCGGCACTGTCCCTTGCGAGAAGAGGCTCGAGAAGGCCCGCGAGCGATTCTCGGAGCCCTGCAGGCAAACTCGCCGCGGCGACAGCCGCACCAGGCTCGAATACCAAGTGTCGAAAGGTCGGCAACTCCAGTAATCCTCCCGACCACACGAAACCTATGCATCGGTCTGATCGATAGAGGCGGCCGCCTTCCGGGATTTTGCCTTGGGGGGACAGGGCTTCCTCCTGGTTCTCTCGAGGCGACGGAATTTGAACCGGGTATTCTCTTTGGTCACCCGGGGACAGGGCTTCAATCAAGGTATTGGATGAAGGCAAGGCGAAAATCCGCTCGGGGGACAGTGCTGATGAGATGCAGGAAGAAAGCCTGAGCTCCGAGCGAAGGGCGCCAAGTTCTCCGTCACGAAGCAAGTCTCTGCGAGCAACGGCACATGACTCCGTACGTCGTTCCGCGATAAAGAGAAGTTCGCGATTCTTTAGGCGCCGCGCCGAACTCTGGCGACCTCCCCGATAGCGTACATACTCTGAGCTGCGAATGCGTACTTCGGCGCGGTCGGAAAGAAGATCATAGAGCTCTTCGGGCGGAACAATGCCCTCATCGTTGTAGGAAAGGACGATGCGCTTCGCGTCAATGCCGGCGAAGAGCTCCCGGAATGCGTTTGTAGCGTCGGTCTTCGAACAAAAAGCGGAGCGACGCTGCATCCAGGATGGGTCGATGCCCGCCTTGCAACGAAAACTGCCGTCGGTGCGCCTTTCCTCGGAAACAGGCTTTCGATCCCAGCGAACGATCGTGTTGAGGAGGTGGTAATTGGAGCCGTACTGGTGCTGGTTGTAAGGCGGATCGAGATAGCAGAGGTCGACACTCCGGCCGCGGCAGAATCGTGCGGCGTCGGAACGCTCGACATGGGCTGCCGGCCCCGGCCAGAGGGTGGGCGCCTCGAGGCGGATGGGTTTCAGGATGCGGCCAAGGGCGTCTTGCCCGTGGCCCCCGAACCCCTTGTGACAGGCCTTGAATACTCCTGATGTGTTGGCTTGGGTTGCCGCGGCATAAACAAGAGGGCCGAGCAGCAAAGCTCGCTCCATCGATCTCCTATAGAAAGAAGCCGATCGTGAAATTTGCCCGTAGCTGCCCACCGCTCGGGGACAGGGCTCTTCGATCGCCGCGGATTGGGGACAGAGCTCTTCTATCGCGTTTCTGGCTCGATCCAAAAACACGGCGTTCTCCGCGGTATAGAATAGCCGCTCCCGCCGCCAATCGGCACGAGCGGTGTCGGCGGGCGCATAATGCCGCGCCAGGTAGGGTTCATGGGGAAAATCATGGTTCTCGCGGGAGGGATGAAGCGCGTTTAGGCGCTCCAAAACGACCTCGAGCCCGCCTTCCTCGATAAACAGTCCGTCCAAGGCCTCCGCGGGCACGCCGAGCCAACAAGAGCAGACGAGGGCCGCATATTCCTCGGCGTCGGCCGCCTCGACCAGCCAGCCACGGGTCCGCGCCAATCGGCTCACGGAGCCGGAACCGGCGAAGGGATCGAGGAAGGTCCGTACCGGCTCGGTTTCCTCGATTTCGTCGAAAAGTGCATCGAGAAAGGGAAGTAGAGCTCGCTTGTTGCCGATGTAGGCGATTAGGCGGGTTCCTGCGTAGGTTGCCGCCGGCCCCTCAAGGCTCATAGCGAGCCATGCTCGTCTCGGTCTCAAAAACCTCCACCGCTGAGAGGGGAGCCGAAGGCAAAAGCTCCAAGATGCCGTTGAAAATATATGTCGCGATTCGCTCGGCGCTCGGATCGCCCTGGAAATAGTCGAGATCGTTGAGGAGGCTGTGGTCCAGGCGGTCGATCACCGCACGAAGCGCGCCCTTGAGTTCGCCAAAATCAAGGAGCATGCCGCCCGAATCGAGGCCTTCCCCGCGGGCAAAGGCGCGGACTCGATAGTTATGGCCGTGCAAGCGCTCACACTTGCCTTGGTAGTGCGACAAAAAATGGGCGGCGGCGAAGCTCGCCTCGACGCGGACCGTATACATGCTGGACCTCCGGCCTTATGATTCTACCGAAGCGTGAAAGAAATGAAAAGCGAAGGATTTTGATCTATAGTTATACTCAAGAGGCATGACATTGCCATGCCAAGGGGGTTTGCCATGAAACGCAGCCTGCTGGCCGCCACTATGATTCTCCTTCTGGCCGTCCCGGCCTTTTCCCAACTCCGGCTTGATATCGGCATCGACATTCCGAAGGGCATCGGAACGGCGCTGAAGGGAAACGCCGAAATTTCCCAAGGCACGGTGGACTTTTTCAACACATATTTCATACCCTTCCCGGAGGCATCCCTTCACTACCAGTTCGATCTGGGCATGGTGAAGCTGGGCCTCGGGGCGAGGGCTTTCACGCTGATTCTGGAAAGCGTGCTCTGGCCGAACGCCTTCGCCGAAGTTCATCTCGGCCCCGTCGTGATCGAAGCGCAGGCAGGCGGCGGAATCTTCGCGATGGCCGGACTCTTCAACAAGATCGATACCGGCAAGCTTTTCTTCCCCGACCTTTCGGTCTGGTACAAAATCGGAAAGAAGCAGAATTTCCGTCTCGGCCTCGGGGCGATGGGCTTCTACATGCCCGAAGTGACTACGGAAGGCATCGGCTTCGCCTACTATTTCGGGGGCAAGGCTGCGATCAACTTCTAGGCCCCAAGCCGCGCGGCGCCTGAAGGCCCCGTTGCCCGGCGCTCCGTGTTGGCGTTGCGGTCCCGGGCTCAATACAAGGGCCAGTCCTTGATAGGCGCGGGCGCCGGTGCTATGGTAGCGCGATGGAACGGAACCTCCGAGAAATTTGCCGCGGCCTCGAGCTTCTCGAGTGCCGCGGTCCTTTGGATGTCGCGATCGCCGGCTTGGCCTATGACTCCCGGGCGGTCAAACCAGGCTATCTGTTTTTCGCCCTGCCGGGCCTCCACGCCGATGGTAGGCGCTTCATAGGCCCCGCCATCGCCGCCGGCGCCGTCGCCGTGATCCACGAAGGCGAACTCGAAAGCTACGACCCGTGGATCGCCTATCTCCGCGTTCCCTCGAGCCGTTACGCGATGTCGCCGGTCGCCGCCGCCTTCTTCGGGCATCCCAGCCGCTC
>JAEUJG010000114.1 GCA_016794765.1 Spirochaetaceae bacterium
TCATCGCGTCCCAGCCGTTGAGCTCAGTGACGGTCCCGAGATGGACGAACCAGTAGGCCTGCAGCGCCTCGTGGAAATCCCGCGGCGCCTCCGCGGGCACCCGGCGGCAGACGCGCGATATGCGCTCGAGTTCGGCCCGGCGGACGGGGTCCTGCTCCCGGGCGGCCATGGACTCCGCGAGGGCGGCGTACCGTTCGGCGAAGACGACGGCGCCCTCGCAGGCGATGTCCATCGCCTTGAGCTCCTCGTCCTTCGCGAAGGCCTCGGGATCGCCCGCCCAGTCAAGGGCCGCCCGCGCCGCGGCGATCTCTTCCCGGCGCTCGCGGAGGCCCTTCCGGTAGATGGAGCCGTCCAGGGCGGTGTGTCCCGCGGCCCGCTGTTCCATGAACTCCGTGAAGAGGCCGGCCTCGTAGAGCGCGGTCCACTCCGGAGGCATGCCGGCGAAGGCCCGGTCGCGGAGCGACCTGCCGCGCCAGTAGGGTATGACCTTGTCGCGGTAGGCCGCGAGCTCCCCGGCCGGGACGGCGTAGCTCGCCATGGGGCGCGAGTCGAGGATGCGCAGGTCCTCCTCGCTGTGGCAGGTTAGCTCGGGAAAGGTGGAGACGGCCTTGGGGCGCGGCCCCCGCTCGCCGACCACGAGCTCGTCCTCGCCGATGAAGATCTCCTTGCGCGCGCAGAGGTTGCGGAAATTCATGGCGCGGAGCACGGGCGTGGAGACCTTGCCCGCCCATTCGGCGTAGAATTCCGTGGTCAGGATCGCCCGTTCGACGGAAAGGCTGGGCCTGGCGGAAAAGCTCCGCTCTCTCAATCGGCTAACGCGTTCGTTCATGCGATCCTCCCAGTCCCGCGTCGATGCCGCGGGAGGCGAAAATGGAGAGCGCCCGCCCGGTCCCGGCGTCCGAGGGAGCCTTGGTGTCGGGCAGGGGATAGGGCAGGCCCCAGAGGCGGTACTTGCCCCGGGCGGAATCGTGGTAGGGAAGCAGGTCAACGGGCCAGCGCGGGCCGCCCGAGGCGGCGAGATCCCGGAGCAGGTCCGCGGCCGCGGCCAGGTCGGCCTCGGCGTCGTTGAAACCCGGCACGAGGGGGTAGCGCACGCGAAGGGGGGCGCCTATCCTCGCGAGGGCGGCCAGGTTCGAGAGGACGAGGTCGTTCGGCACGCCGGTGGCGGCTCGGTGGCGCTCCCGGTCCACGAGCTTGAGGTCGTAGAGAAAGAGGTCGGCGAGCCCGGCGGCCGCGAGGACCGTCGCTTCGGGCGCGTGGCCCGAGGTGTCGACGGCGGTCGCGATGCCCTCCGCCCGGCAGGCGGCGAGGAGCTCGAGGAGAAAGGCGCCCTGCGCGAGGGGCTCGCCGCCCGTAAAGGTGGCGCCGCCGCCCGACTCGTCGTAGAAGGGCCGGTCGCCGGCTATCTCGGCGAGAACCTCCTCGACGGACATGGAACGGCCGACGAGGCTACGCGCTCCGGAGGGACAGGACGCGGCGCAGGCGCCGCAGGCGGAACAGGCCGAGCCGGCGGCCGACACCGCTCGGAAGCTCCCTCCGGCGCGCTGCTTGGCCGCGGCGGCGGCGGGACCGGCCACGAGCGGCGCGGCAAGGCCGCGGGCGCAGGCGGCCGCGCAGGCCCCGCAGGCGACGCAGCGCTCCGCCCTCGCCAGGAGGGCCGGGCCGAAGGACAGCGACTCGGGATTGTGGCACCAGCGGCAGGAGAGCGGGCACCCCTTCAGGAAGACCGCCGTGCGGATGCCGGGGCCGTCGTGGACGGAATAACGCCGGAGGTCGAAGACGAGCCCCCTCACGAATCCCGCCGTCCCGCTCCCTCGGCATAGTACCGCTTGATGAAGCGCTCCTGCGACTCGTAGGACCAGTGCACGTCGCGGACGTAGGAGGCGGCGCCGGCGAAATCGCCGCGCGTCAAGCGGTCGATCAATTCGCCGTGCTCGAGCACGGAGGCGAGCTCCCACTCCTTGACGAAGCCCGAGCGGCGCGGGAAATCGTAGAGCCGCTCCTTGAGGATGCCGACCGAGCGAAGCAGTTCCGCGTTGTCGGAAAGCTCGAGGTAGACGCCGTGGAAAGCGAGGTTGGCGGCGTAATAGGCCGAGAAGTCGTCGCGCTCGAGGGCCTCGCCCATCGCCGCGTTGAGGGCTGCCATGCGGGCGGCGTCCTCCGGCCGGAATTTGTGCCTGAGGCCCGCGACGACCGCCGACTCGAGGGCGCCGATGAGCTCGTACACGTTCTTGATCGTCGCGAGGTCGAGGGAGCGGACCATGACGCCGCGGCGCGGATAGATGCGGACGAAGCCCTCGATCTCCAGGCGGATGAGGGCGTCGCGGAGCGGTGTCCGCGAAAGGCCGAGGTCCCGGCCGATCGCCGAGAGGTCGAGGAAGGCGCCCGGCTTGAGGCGGCCGTCATTGAGAAGGTCCTTGAGCTTGCCGTAGACCCGCTCCCTGAGGAGCCCGGGATCCGCTTCTTCATCGAAGATCATGCCGGCAAATATACGTCTGATATATCAAAAGCGCAAGCGCCAAAAACCGAAGAACCGCCCCGGCAAGGGCGGCTCTTCATGAAATACGAGGAGGACTTAGCGTCCGGTCATCATGGCGGCCACGTCGGACTTTGCGTCCGCGATCCCCATGATGCCGAAGTTGTCCACCAGGACCTTGGCGACGCCGGCGGAAAGGAATCCCGGCAGGCTCGGCCCGAGGCGGATGTTCTTGAATCCGAGATGGAGAAGGGCAAGGAGGACAATGACCGCCTTCTGCTCGTACCAGGCGATATCGAAGGAAAGCGGCAGCGCGTTTACGTCGGCAAGGCCGAAGACCTCCTTGAGCTTGAGCGCGATCAGGGCCAAGGAATAGGAATCATTGCACTGTCCGGCGTCCAGGACGCGCGGAATGCCGCCGATGTCGCCGAGAGGGAGCTTGTTGTAGCGGTATTTCGCGCAGCCGGCCGTCAGGATGATCGCGCCTTCCGGCAGTTCCTTCGCCACGTCGGTGTAATAGGAGCGGCCGGACTGGCGTCCGTCGCAACCGGCCATCACGACGAAGCGCTTGATGGCTCCCGACTTGACGGCTCCGACCACCTTGTCGGCGAGGGCCATCACCTGGTCGTGGGCAAAACCGCCGACGATCTCTCCCTCTTCGAGGCTCTCCGGCGGCCGGCAGGTCTTGGCCATGGCGACGAGGGCGGAGAAATCCTTCATCTTGCCGGGAAGCCGCTCGGGGACATGCGCACAGCCTTCGAAACCGACGACGCCGGTGGTGAAAACGCGGCTCTTGTAGGCGTCCTTGGGCGGCACCAGGCAGTTCGAGGTGAAGAGCACGGGGCCGTTGAACTTCTCGATCTCGGCGGGCTGGCTCCACCAGGCGCCTCCGTAGTTGCCGTAGAGGTTGTCGTACTTTTCAAAGAAGGGGTAATAGTGCGCGGGAAGCATCTCTCCGTGCGTGTAGATGTCGACACCCGAACCCTTCGTCTGCTCCAGGAGATCGTGGAGGTCGCGAAGGTCATGGCCGGAAACCAGGATGCCCGGGCGGCCGCGGACGCCGGTGCGGACCTTGGTCACGCGCGGCGCGCCGTAGGTCCCGACATTGGCGCCGTCGAGGAGGGCCATCGCCTCGACGCCCATCCTGCCGGTTTCGAGGACCAGGGCGGTGAGTTCGCCCGCGCCCAAGCCGTCGTCCGTGAGATCCCCGAGGGCCTTCAGCATGAACTCGAACACCGGCCTCGAGGACTTGCCGAGGACATAGGCGTGCTCGACGTAGGCGGCCATGCCCTTGAGTCCGTAAAGGACGAGCGAACGGAGGCTCCGGACATCCTCGTTGGCGATCTCGAGCCAACCGCCCTTGCCCGCGGCCGCCGCAGCCCGGATGGCCGATTCATCAGCGGCGATCCAGGTGGCCGCGTCGGGAAGCCGACCCTCGACGGTGCCGCCGGCCTTGACGAAGGCGGCGCGCAGGGCATCACGACGTCCCAAGCCTTCCCGGATCCAGGCGAGGAAATCGGCGTCCGAGAAATTGGCGTTGGTGATCGTGGCGAAAAGGGCACGGTCGACAAAAAGCAGGGTCTCCTCGTCGTAATGGCCCTTGGCGAGCGCGCGACTTCCCCAGAAACCGATGCCCTTGCAGACGTGAAGGAGCAGGTCCTGAAGATCGGAGACCTCGGCGGTCTTTCCGCAGACGCCCTTGGCCGCGGCACAACCGGTGTTTTTCATCGCTTCTTGGCATTGATGGCAGAACATGTGATCCTCCTGGCTTCTCAGCAGTGTTACGAAGCTTGTGATAAGATGCGGTAGCGATAATTTCCTACAAGAAAAGCAGTTACTTAAATGAAAATGTGTCGCTTGCCTCGTGGCGGCCCCGCTAATCGAAACAAGCCGCCAAATCCGCCACCGTGGTCGCGGCGAGCGTTGTCCGCATCGCGGCCTGTGTCGAGTCGCAGAGCAGCTTGAGCGCGCAGGTCCCGCGGGGG
>JAEUJG010000173.1 GCA_016794765.1 Spirochaetaceae bacterium
ACTCCCGCCAAGCAGGGCGTGCTCATCAAGAACTTCAACCCCTTCAGCCCCGCGGCCCTCGAGTCCACGGTCGGCTGCGTCTACGAGACCCTGATCTATTTCAACAACGCCAACGGCAGCGCCAATCCTTGGCTCGCTGAGAAGTGGCAATGGTCCAAGGACCTCAAGGAGATCACCTTCACGCTCCGCAAGGGCGTCAAGTTCAACGACGGCACGCCCATGACCGCGGACGACGTCCTCTTCAGCGCCCTCCTCGGCAAGACGAACAAGGCGCTCGACAACTCGACGCTCTGGTCCGAGGGCCTGCAGGACGTGGTCGCCTCCGGCGACGCGGTGACCTTCAAGTTCAAGGACGTCAACGTGACGACCCTCGAGAAGTTCGGCTCCCTCGTCATCCTGCCCAAGGCGATCTGGTCCAAGGTCGCGGACCCGGTCAACTGGACCGGCAACGACAACCCGGTGGGCACCGGCCCCTTCAAGCTCGATCCCTCCTCCTTCAACGAGCAGTCCTACCGTCTCGTGCGCAACCCCGACTACTGGCAGATGGGCAAGGACGGCAAGCCCCTTCCGTACCTCGACGGCATCCAGTACGTCAGCACCACGAACGAGCAGATCGGCTTCAAGCTCATGGCCGGCGAGTACGACTGGGCGGCCTTCGCCCTCCCGAACGCCGAGGACTACGTCAAGGCCGATCCGGAGAACAACAAATTCTGGTTCCCCGAGGGCAATCTCGTCTTCCTGTACATGAACAACCTCCGCGCGCCCTTCGACAACATCAACGTGCGCAAGGCCTTCGCCATGGCCATCAACCAGCGCGACATCACCCGCAAGATGAGCCCCAGCCCCGTGCCGGCGGGCATGAGCGCGGTCAAGCGCGGCTTCTCCGAGATCGCCAAGGCCGGCATGGCAAAGTACAACATCAAGCCCGACGCCGCCGTGGCGCGCAAGCTCCTCGAGGCCGAAGGCTACAAGACGAACGCGAAGGGCATCTACGAGAAGGGCGGCAAGGAGCTCTCCTTCAAGCTCTACGTGCCCACCGGCTGGACCGATTGGATCAGCGCGGCGGAGATCATCGTCGGCATGCTCAAGGAGATCGGCGTCGAGGCCGTACTCGTCCAGGCCACTTGGCCCGATCCCTACGCGACCGCCCTCGAGAAGGGCGACTGGGAGCTCGGCTTCAACTTCACCAACTCCGGCTCGAACCCCCAGTACCAGTTCAACCGCTGGCTGCACTCCAACAAGTTCGCGCCCCTGGGCGAGAAGGCCGTCAACTCCGCCAACATGCGCTACAAGAACGAGACCATCGACAAGGCCCTCGACGCCTACCGCGCCGAGCCCGATCCCGCCAAGCAGGCCGCCTACATGTCGATCGTCGTCGAGCAGTTCATGAAGGACGTGCCCTGCGTCCCGCTCTTCTTCAACCCGACCTGGTTCGAGTACAGCACCAAGAACCTCGTGGGCTGGCCGAGTGCCGACGACCCCTACGCCTGGCCGAACGTCAACGGCATGCAGAAGACCCCGATCCTGCTCAGGTTGCAGAAGAAGTAAAGGTTTCGCGCAAGGCGGCCGCCCCGTCCCGGGGCGGCCGTTCCCCCGGGAAACGAGGGATCCGGCGCGGAGGCGCGGGGAAGAGGCGTGGATCACGGAGGATGACGGGGGGATGCGAAGGCCGGATGAAACGCCTGAAGGGATTCGTGAAGGGATATGCGACCGAGCCGATCCGGAATCTTCTTCGCTTCATCCCTCTTCTTTTCATTTTCCCCTGGGCCTTCCATCGGGATCCCTCCTTCCCCAGGTCTTCGCGGGATCTTCGGCTCCCTGTCTCCGTGGTGAACAACTTGAAGGCCTCCCGGTCCCAAGCGGGCGCCGGTAGGCGAGGAAAGCGTCGGTGAAGTACTTCCTGAGAAAACTGGGCATGCTCGCGTTCACGCTGTTCGTGTCCATCTCGATCAACTTTTTCATACCGAGGCTCATGCCGGGCGATCCGGCGCGTGCCCTGCTCGACAAGATGGAGGGGCTCCCTCCCGAGCAGATCGAGTCGGTCCGCGCGGCCTTCGGGCTGGACACGGGCGACAGTCTCCTCGTCCAATACGGCAAATACCTCGGCAACACCCTGCGTGGCGACCTCGGGGTCTCCTTTTCCCGCTTTCCCATGCCGGTGACGCAGGTGCTCAGGATCGCGATCCCCTGGACGATCGGCCTCCTCGCCCTCTGCATGGTCATCAGCTTCGCGCTCGGAACTGCCATCGGCATCGCGGCGGCCTGGAAGCGGGAGACCCGGCTGGCGTCCTTCTCCGTGGGGCTCTTCTCCTTCATTCGCAGCTTTCCCTATTTTTGGCTCGGGCTCATCTTCATCTACTTCTTCGCATTCAGGCTCCGGCTATTCCCGATCGGCGGCGCCTACGCGGTGACCGAGACCCGCGGCTCCGCGGCCTGGTGGCTTTCGGTCCTGCGCCACGGGACCCTGCCCGCCCTCACCATCTGCGTGAGCTCGATCGGCGGGTGGATGCTCATGATGCGGAACAACATGATCAACGTCCTCGCCGAGGACTACATCACGGTCGCCCTCGCCAAGGGCCTGCCCCTGCGCCGCGTCAAGGCCCTCTACGCGGCGAAGAACGCCATCCTCCCCTCGGTGACGGGCTTCGCCATGTCCCTCGGCTTCGTGGTCGGCGGCGGCCTGCTCACCGAGATGGTCTTTTCCTACCCGGGCGTCGGGTACATGCTCTACCAGGCGGTCAACGCCAAGGATTATCCCCTCATGCAGGCCATATTCCTCTTCATCGCGGCGGCGGTCCTTGTCGCCAACTTCATCGCGGACATCGCGGTCATGATCCTCGATCCGAGGGTCAGGGACGGCGCGGCATGATCAAGGACTTTTTCCTCACCCTAGTCCGGAACCGCAAGTCCCTCGCCGGACTCTGCATCCTCGCCTTCTTCGTCTTCGTGGCGGCCTTTGCGCCCCTTCTCGCTCCGCATCCCGCGAAGGCCGACCGCGTCGTGACGACCAAGCTCGTCAAGGCCGAGACCGGCGATCCGGAGACGGTCGCCGAGGGCGAGGCGAGCGACGTGCGGGAGGTGGAGACCTACCGCGTCACCACGGTGCGCGAGTACGAGAAGACGACCGACTACTTTCCCCTCAAGGCCAAGCCCGGGAAGGGACACCCCCTTGGCACGAACCACGCGGGCCAGGACCTTTTCAGCCAGCTCGTCTGGGGCACGCGCGTCTCGGTGTCCGTGGGACTCGCGACGGGCCTCTTCGTCACCCTCCTCTCGCTCACCCTGGCCCTCGTCGCGGGCTACGCGGGAGGGATCCTGGACGACATCATTTCCTTTTTCACGAACGTTTTCCTCGTCATTCCGGGACTGCCCCTCATCATCGTCATCGCGGCCTACGTCGCGATGAAAGGCGTCCTCCCCATCGTCCTCATCCTGGGGCTCACCGGCTGGCCCTACCCGACGCGCCTCCTCCGCGCGCAGGTGCTTACCCTCAAGAGCCGCGACTTCGTGCGCGTTTCGCGCTCCCTCGGCGAGCGCCCCTCCTTCGTGATCTTTCGGGAGATCCTGCCCAACATGATCTCCATCGTCATGGCCGAGTTCTTCGCCTCGAGCATGGCCGCCATCATGGGCGAAGCCTCGCTCGAATTCATCGGCCTCGGGAACGTTACCGTCGTCAGCTGGGGCACCATACTCTACTGGGCCCAGGCCAACGGCGCGCTCCTGTCCGGCGCCTGGTGGTGGTTCTTGCCGCCGGGTCTCTGCATCGCCCTCCTCGGGACCGCCTTCGTCCTCGTCAACTTCGGCATCGACGAGATTTCCAACCCGCGCCTGCGGAAGAGGTAGCCATGGGAAGCGTACCCACCCTCGAGCTCCGCGACCTTCGCGCGGGCTACTCAACCAAGAAGGGCTTCGTCCGCGCCGTCGACGGCGTGTCGTTCCGCCTGGAGCGCGGCGAGTTTCTCGGCATAGCCGGTGAATCCGGCTGCGGAAAGTCCACCCTCGCCTACGCGGTCATGCGGCTCCTCCGGGACAACGCCCGCATCGAGTCGGGGCAGGTCCTCTTCAACGGGACGGACGTCGCGGCGATGCCGGAGGCCGGGGTCAACGCCCTGCGCTGGACCGGCATGGCCATGGTCTTCCAGTCCGCGATGAGCGCCCTCAACCCCGTGCTCTCCGTCGGCGAGCAACTCACGGACGCCGTGCTGGCGCACCGGAACGCGACCAAGGCCGAGGCGGAGGCGATGGCCGTGGAGATGCTCGGCCTCGTCGACATCAACGCGGACCGCCTGCGCGGCTACCCGCACCAGCTTTCCGGCGGCATGAAGCAGCGCGTGATGATCGCGATGGCCCTCATCCTCAAGCCCGACCTCCTCATCATGGACGAACCCACGACCGCCCTCGACGTCGTGGTCCAGCGTTCCATCATCGAGAAGATAGACGAGCTGCGCCGCGCCCTCGGCTTTTCGGTCGTGTTCATCACCCACGACCTTTCCCTCCTCGTAGAGATATCGGATTCCCTCGCGATCATGTACGCCGGCAAGATCTGCGAGTACGGCCGCTCGCGCGCACTCTTCGACGAACCCCTGCACCCCTACACCGAAGGCCTCATGGGCTCCTTCCCGACCTTGACCGGCCCCGTCGTCCGCATGGGCGGGATCGAGGGGCGCGCGCCCGACCTGCTCTCGCCGCCGCCGGGCTGCCGCTTCGCGCCGCGGTGCGCCCGGGCTTTCGAGGGCTGCGGCCGCGAAGACCCGGCGTTGCGGGACATCGGCGGCGGCAGGCTCTGCGCCTGCAGGCTCCGCGAGCCCGGCCGCGAAGGAGGAAGGCGATGAGCGAAACCATTCTCGAACTCAGGGGCGTGTCGAAGCGCTTCCCCCTCCGCGGCTTCGCCTCCTTCGGCAAGTCCGTCCACGCCATGGACGACGTGGGCTTCGCCCTTGCCCGCGGCGAGTCCCTGGCCCTCGTCGGCGAGTCGGGCTCGGGGAAGACCACCACCGCGAGCGTCATCGCCGGCCTTCACGAGCCGACCTCCGGGACGATATTCCTGGGCGGGGTTCCCGCGCGCCCTCCCCGAAGCCGCGCCGAGTCCCTGGCCCGCAAGAAGAAGGTCCAGATGATCTTCCAGGACCCCTTCGGCAGCCTCAATCCCACGCACACCATCCGGAGCATACTGGACAGGCCGTTCCTGATCCACGGCCTCGCCCGCCGCGGGCCGGAGCTGGAGCGCAAGCTGGAGGCCTGCCTCGAGCAGGTGGGGCTTTCGCCCGCCGCGGAGTACCTGCGGCGCTTCCCCCACGAGCTCTCCGGCGGCCAGCGCCAGCGCGTGAACATCGCGCGCACCTTCGCCGCCGAGCCGGAGATCGTCCTCGCGGACGAACCGACGAGCATGCTCGACGTCTCCATCAGGATGGGCGTCATGAACATGATGCTCGACCTCAAGGAGGCGCGCGGCGTCTCGTACCTCTACATCACCCACGACCTCGCGGGCGCGCGGTACATGTGTTCGAGGCTCGCGGTGATGTACGCCGGCATGATCATGGAGATCGGCCCGACGGAGGCGGTCATCTCGAAGGCCAGCCACCCCTACGTGCGCCTCCTCAAGGCCGCCTCGCCCGCCCCCGAGGCCGGCGCGGCGCGGGAAAAAATCGGCTCGAGCGGAGAGATCCCTTCGCTCATCGACCCGCCCGCGGGCTGCCGCTTCCATACCCGCTGCCCCTACGCGAAGAGCGAGTGCTCGGCCTCCGTGCCCGCTCTCCGCGACCTCGGCGGCGGCCACCTCGTTCGCTGCGTTCTCTACTGAC
>JAEUJG010000181.1 GCA_016794765.1 Spirochaetaceae bacterium
AACATACCCGCGGGCACCCTCTGGGCCTCATCCGTCTCCCGCCTCGTCTACGAGCAAGTCACCCTCGCGGTCATCTCGGGCGGCTCCGCCTCCGTCGAGATCGAATGCCTCACCCCCGGCGCCGCAGGCAACCTCTCGACCTCATCCGCGCTCTCCCTCCCCTCTCCGCTTCCCGGCGTCCTTTCCGCCGTTGTCGCCTCCACCGTCGTCTCCGGCGAAGACGAGGAAGACCTCGACACCTACCGCTCCCGCCTCCTCCAGAGGATGCGCGAACAGCCGCAAGGCGGCGCGGCCGGCGACTACATCCGCTGGGCCCTCGAAGTCACGGGCGTCGTCAAAGCCTTCGCCACACGGAACTCAGGCGGCGACGTCCTCGTCTATCCCCTCGTCGCGGTTTCAGGCTCCGCCCGTGTCCCCGCTGCCGGAAAGCTCGCCGAGATACAGGCCTACCTCCAAGACCCCGCCCGGCGCCCCCTTGCGGCCAACGTCTACGCTTTGAGCTCCACCGAGCGCACCGTCGACATCACCATCTCGGGCCTCTCCCCCGCCGACGCCGCGACGAAGGCGAACATCCTCGCCGCGATCACCGCCTACCTCTACGCCGCGTACCCGCGCCAGTACCTCGACGACCCCGCGCCCACGCACATCATCTCGCTCGCCGCCATCTGGGGCATCATCATCGCGCAAGGAGCCGTCGCCACCGGCGTCGCCATGGCCGTCTCCGGCATCGGTTCGGGCGTCTCAACCTACGAGATCCCGATGGGCGAAATCGTCAAGCTCGGGGCGCTCGCATGGGCGTAGCATCCAAAGCCTTGCGCCTCCTCTGGCCCAAAGGCCGGGCGCATTCCCTCGCGGGCCACGGCTCGCTCCTCGTCGACGCCCTCGGCGAAAACCTCGACGCCCTGCGCGCCGCCGCCCGCTCCGTCGTCAGCGAGTCCCGCCCCGACGAAGCCACCGCCATGCTTCCCGAGTGGCACGCCGCCCTTGGCCTCCGCTATGACCCGACGCTCCCCGTCGCCACCCAGCGCACCCGCCTCGCCGCCACCCTTTTCTCCGTCGGCGGCGCCACGCGGAACACGCTCCAGGCGCAGATCAACAAAGAGTTCCCCGCCGTCATAGTCGAAGAGCGCCCGATCTTGCGCACGGTCGGAGCCGCCCATTGCGGCCTTTCCCGGTGCTCCGCTCGAACGGGCTCTTTCGACTCCTCCTCGTATCTCGTTTCCGGCACCGTCGCCAATCGCTCCGCGTCAGCGCGACTCGCGGCAATCATCCAGCACTTCGCCCTGCTTCACCTTATCCCGTTCTCCAACATCGCAATCGCAACCGATACGGGCGTCGCCCGTTGCGGCGCTTCAATTTGTGGCGTCGCAAAAACAGGAAGGGAGGCTCCCCTGTGAAAAGAACCAGCGCCCCGGGCTCCGTAGGCGGCAAGTACGTTGACGATAACCCCGCTACCGCAACCGTCGGCACGGACATCGTCGCCGAAGACAAAAACTTCACGCAAGAAGAAATCTGCCACCCCATCGAGTCGGCCGGCTTCGCCCTCGACGGCGCCGACGACTACCAGCTTGAGCGCTCCATCATTGCCTTCCGCAAGCGCATCGGCGAATACGATTTCCAAGGCGGCGAGATCACGCCCATCACCGTCGCCGCCAGCCGCTCCAAGGCCAACCCGACCTACCCCGAGTATTACCCCTGCATCCCCCGCTACGACGCCAACCACGACGTCAGCGCCACCGAAGTCGGCCAGACCGTCGTCGACTGGTTCCGCGCCCAGAAATCCCGCTTCAAGACCGTCACCGACTTCGCTGTCACGATTGCGAGTGGTGTTGTCACTTTCACGGGCG
>JAEUJG010000195.1 GCA_016794765.1 Spirochaetaceae bacterium
TCGCGCGCGCGATGGCGCTTGCTTCCGCCGCTCCTTGGGCGTACAGTGGTTCCAAGAGAGGGGCGCCGGTCCGGAGGGACCGCGCGGGGCCCCGAACCACGCAACAAGGACGCAGGCCATGGACCTCGGTGACAAAAAGGCGGCGACGAAGCGTCAGGCGACCTTCGCCTTCTCCGCCTTCTTCGCCTTCATGCTCCTCCACCAGACGGACAAGCTCCTCATCGGCCCCCTCCAGGGCCAGATCATGGAGACCTTCAAGATCAACTTCACCCAGTGGGGCCTCATCAACACCCTGGCCATCGTCGTCGGCGCGGTGTTCTACCCCCTCTGGGGCTGGCTCTACGACCACTACGCCCGCCCCAAGCTCCTGGCCCTGGCCTCCCTCATCTGGGGTTGCACCACCTGGCTCAACGCGATCGCCCCGACCTACCCGGTCTTCCTCATGACCCGCGCCAGCACCGGCATCGACGACTCGAGCTATCCGGGCATCTTCAGCATGGTCTCCGACTACTATCCGCCCAAGGAACGCGGCAAGATGTACGGCCTCCTCCAGGTCGCCCAGCCCATCGGCTACCTCGTGGGCATGGTGCTCGCCATCGTCCTCGGCTCCCTCTGGGGCTGGCGCAACATCTTCTACCTGACGGGCGGCCTGGGCATCCTCGTGGCTCTCGTCATCTTCTTCGGCGTCAAGGACCAACCCCGCGGCGCCGCCGAGCCCGAGCTCCAGGGCGTCGAACACCTCGAAAAGTTCAAGTTCAGCTGGACGACGGTCTGGAGCCTTTTCAGGAAGAAGAGCCTCATCATCCTCTTCCTCCAGGGCTTCATCGGCGTCTTCCCCTGGCAGGTCATCACGTATTACATCTTCGGCTACCTCGGCAAGGACGGCCGCGGCTTCGGAGACACGGAGGTCCTTCTCACGATGGTGCCGGCCGTCCTCGTCATGGCCGCCGGCTACCCGGTCGGCGGCGTCCTCGGCGACCGGCTCTTCAAGAAGACGCCCAAGGGCCGCGTCATCGTCGGCGCCGCCGGCGTCGCGCTCGGCGCGGTCTTCCTGTTCGCGGCGGTCAAGGTCCCCTACGCCGACAAGCTCACCTTCGGCATCCTCCTCGCCTGCGCCTCCTTCTTCATGCCCTTCGCGTCGCCCAACGTCATCTCCTCCTTCTACGACGTGACCGAGCCCGAGATCCGCGCCACGACGAACGCCGTGCAGAACTTCATCGAAATCTTCGGCTCGGCCGCCGCGCCCCTCCTGGCGGGCATCCTGGCCGACAAAACCTCCGTCGAGAACTCCATCCTCGTCATCTGCGTCGGCGCCTGGGCCGTCTGCTTCGCCTTCTTCGTCTTCGCCGGCCGCTTCATCCCCAAGGACATCGCCGACCTCAAGGCCAAGCTCCGCGCGCGCGCCGAGGAGTCGGGCGTGCGGCCCGCGGCGGAAACGGCGGGCGGGGCCTGACCGACCGGCGGACGAAGCGGATCCGCGCCGCCGCGGCATCCGTAAAACGGCGCCCGGCGGCGCGCCGCCGGGCCGCGTTCCCCGCGGGACCGCGGGCGGCCCCGCGCGCGGCCCCGCTTGCGCTGGCCCTCGCGGCTGCCCTCGCCTGCGGCTGCGGCGGCTTGCCGGCGTCCGGCCCCGGCCGCGGAACGCCCCGCGGCCCTTCCCATGACCGAGCTCCGTCCCTAAAATGGCCGGAGGGATCCAGCTCCCGCCCAACGGAGGAACCCATGAACAAATCCGACGATGTCATCGTCTTCGCCCACCGCGGCTTCCGCGGCGTCGCGCCGGAAAACACCCTCCTCGCCGCCGAACGGGCCTTCGAGCTCGGCTGCGAGTGGTGGGAGCTCGACGTGGCGGCGAGCCGCGACGGCACCCTCGTCGTCGTCCACGACGACTCCCTCAAGCGGACGACCGACGCCGCGGCCCGCTTCCCCTCGCGCAAGCCCTGGACGGTCTACGATTTCGACCTGGCGGAAATCGAGACGCTGGACGCGGGTTCCTGGTACGGCCGGGCCGATCCCTTCGGCCAGGTGGCCTCCGGCCGCGTGACGGCGGCCGAGCTCGCCGGCTTCGCGGGCCTCCGGATCCCCAGCCTCCGCGCCGCCCTGGAGCTCACCAAGGCGCGCGGCAAGCGCGTCAATGTCGAGATCAAGGACGCGACGGGCCATCCTTGCGACGCCTGGATCGTGGAGCGGGTCGTCGCCCTGATCCGCGAGCTCGGGCTCGCGGACCGCGTCCTCGTGTCCTCCTTCAACCACGAGTACCTCCGCCGCGTGAAGCGCGCCGCGCCGGAACTCGAGATCGGCGCCCTCGTCGAGCGCCGGCCGGCCTCCCTCGTGCCCCTCCTCGAGGAGCTCGGCGCCCGCTCCTACAATCCGGGCCTCAGGGATCTCGACGAGGCGACGGTCGCCGAGGTCAGGGACGCCGGTTTCGACGTCTTCGTCTGGACGGCGAACGAGGATGCCGACCTCCGGAAGCTCGTCGACTGGGGCGTCACCGGCGTCTTCACCGACTTTCCCGACCGGCTGTACCGGATTCTCGCGGAGAAATGACCCGGGCCTGGCCCGGACCTGACATTTTTCGTTGCGAACTCGACCAAGCCGGTCTACACTGGCGGATATGCGCGCGCCGACCGCAAGGGGCGCGCGCGACGTTGCGCTAGGAGGTTTATCAATGAAGAGAGCTGTAGCCGTCCTGATAGCGGCCCTCGCCGTGTTCTCGGCCTTCGCCGAGCCGATCAACATCGATTTCTGGCACGCGATGACCGGCAAGAACGCCGAGATGATCCAGACGCTCTGCGACAAGTTCAACGCCAGCCAGACCGAGTACAAGGTCAACGCGGTGTTCAAGGGCACCTACATCGACACGATGAACGCCGGCATCGCGGCCTTCCGCGCCGGCCAGGCCCCCGGAATCATCCAGGTCTACGAGGTCGGCACCGCGACGATGATGGCCGCCAAGGCGGTCAAGCCCGTCTACAGGCTGATGGCCGAGAACAAGGTCAAGTTCGACCCCAAGGCCTACATCCCGACGATCACCGGCTATTACTCCACGTCGAAGGGCGAAATGCTCTCCATGCCCTTCAACTCCTCCACCGCCGTCATGTACTACAACAAGGACGCCTTCCGCAAGGCCGGCCTCGATCCCGAAAAGCCGCCGGTCACCTGGCCCGAGTTCTTCGAGACCGCCAAGAAGCTCAAGGCCTCCGGCATGGAAGGCGGCTTCTCCACCAACTGGATCTCCTGGATCCAGCTCGAGAACTTCTCCGCCTGGCACAACCAGCCCTTCGGCACCAAGGCCAACGGTTTCAACGGCCTCGACACCGAGCTCAAGTTCAACGGCCCCCTCCAGAAGAAGCACTTCCAGACGATCGCCGACCTCTCCAAGGACAAGACCTTCATCTACGGCGGCCGCGAGAACAAGGCGAACCCCCTCTTCACCTCCGGCCAGGTCGGCATGCACTTCGAGTCCATCGGCGGCTACGCGAACTTCAAGAACACCTGCAAGTTCGAGTTCGGCGTCGCCCGCCTTCCCTACTACCCCGACCAGAAGGGCGCTCCCCAGAACTCCATCATCGGCGGCGCCAGCCTCTGGGTCTTCAACGGCAAGCAGCCCGCGGAGTACAAGGGCATCGCCAACTTCTTCGCCTTCCTTTCCCAGCCCGAGATCCAGGCCTTCTTCCACCAGGGCACCGGCTACCTCCCCATCACCAAGGCCGCCTACGAGCTGACGAAGAGCCAGGGCTTCTACCAGGCCAACCCCGGTCCCGAGGTCGCCATCCTCCAGCTCCTCAACAAGGCGCCCACCGAGAATTCCCTGGGCCTCCGCTTCGGCTACATGCCCCAGATCCGCGAGATCGAGGACCAGACCTGGGAGGACATCCTCGCCGGCAAGATCTCCGTCTCCGACGGCCTCGACAAGATGGTCAAGGAAGGCAACCTGAAGCTCCGCGAGTTCCAGCGCCTCAACAAGTAAGGAGTCGCCTTGCAGGCGGCGCGAGCCGCCCGCAAGGACGCTCCCGCATCCGGCCAAAAGGGAGGGCGCAAGCCTTCCCCAAGGCCGTCCTTCGGCGCCGCGGCATCCGCGGCGCCGAAGCGTTCCCCGTCCCCATACCCATTTCCCAGGAAGGCGCCGATGGCGAAACAATACGAATTCCCGAGCAAAGGCCTCCCCTATCTCCTCGTCCTGCCGCAGATGGTCGTCGTCTTCGTCTTCTTCTTCTGGCCCGCGGCCCAAGCGGTCTGGCAGTCCTTTTTCCTCCAGGACCCCTTCGGCGGCACGATGATCTTCGTCGGCCTCGAGAACTACACGAACCTCTTCAAGGACCCCACCTACTGGCAGTCCTTCGGCCGGTCCTTCCTCTACGCGGCGCTCGTCGCCTTCACCGCGATGGCCTCGGCCCTCTTCCTCGCGGTGCAGGCCAACAAGAAAATCCGCGCCGCCTCCTTCTACAAGACCATGCTCATCTGGCCCTACGCCGTCGCCACGATGGTCGCGGGCGTCCTCTGGCTCTTCATGTTCAACCCGAACGTCGGCGTCATCGCCTACTTCCTCAAGCACAGCCTCGGGATCGAATGGGACCACCTCCTCAACTCGACCCAGGCCTTCCTCCTCGTGACGATCGCCGCCTCCTGGAAGCAGATCGCCTACAACTTCGTATTCTTCCTGGCCGGCCTCCAGAGCGTCCCCGCGGCCCTCGTCGAAGCCGCCGCGATCGACGGCGCGGGCCCCGGCAAGCGCTTCTGGAAGATCGTCTTCCCCCTGCTCTCGCCGACGACCTTCTACCTCCTCGTCATGAACGTCGTCTACGGATTCTTCGAGACCTTCCCGATCATCCACCAGGCCACGCAGGGCGGCCCCGGCCAGGCGACCAACATCCTCGTCTACAAGGTCTGGCGCGACGGCGTCGTGAACCTCGACCTCGGAAGCTCCTCTTCCCAGTCGGTGGTCCTCATGATCCTCGTCATCGGCCTGACCATCGTCCAGTTCCGCTTCATCGAGCGGAAGGTCACCTACTAGGAGCGCGGCCATGACCGAACACTCGAAACTCCGCCGCATCGTGCCGCACGTCTGGCTCTGGCTCGCGATCGCCGTCGTCGTCTTCCCCATCTTCCTCGTCTTCGTGGCCTCGACGCACACGAACCAGGACATCCTGTCCGCGCCGATGCCCCTGACGCCGGGCTCCCACCTCGTGGAGAACTATACGCGCGCCTTGGCCGAGGGCACCGAGAACCTCGGCGCCTCGGCCCTGACGATGATGAAGAACAGCTTCATCATGGCCATGGGCATCGCGGTCGGCAAGATCATCGTCTCCCTCCTCGCCGCCTACGCGATCGTCTTCTTCAAGTTCCCCGGCCGCTCCTTCTGCTTCTGGGCGATCTTCATCACCCTGATGCTCCCGGTCGAGGTCCGCATCATGCCGACCTACAAGGTCATCTCCGACCTCGGGCTCCTCAACAGCTACGCCGGCCTCATCCTCCCGATGATCGTGTCGGCGACGGCCGTCTTCCTCTTCCGGCAGTTCTTCATGTCCCTGCCGCGGGAGATCGCCGAGGCCTCGCAGATCGACGGCGCCAGCCCCATGGCCTTCTTCACGGAGATCCTCGTCCCGATGACGCGCACGCCGATCGCCGCGATGTTCGTCATCCAGTTCATCTACGGCTGGAACCAGTACCTCTGGCCCCTTCTCATCACGACGAAGGAGAAGTACTACACCCTCCTCATCGGCATCAACCGCATGCTCACCGGCGCCGACGTCCTCATCGAGTGGCAGATCGTCATGGCGACGACCCTGCTCGCGATGATTCCGCCCGTCCTGGTCGTCGTGATCATGCAGAAGCAGTTCGTCGCCGGCATGACCGACACGGAAAAATGAAAGGAGCCCCCATGGCAGGCAAGACCGTCAAGGTGCCGACCTCGCTCATCGCCGCGCTCGCGGCCGTCCTCGTTCTCGCGATCCTCAATCCGAACCTCGCGGACTTCAAGGCCTACTACCAGAAGCAGGCCTCGGCGAGCGCGCGGAAGAACACGAAGGGCGCCGCCGGCAACCTTCTCGGCAGCATCGCGAAGGGCGCGGCCGGCATCGTCGCCGACTCGAGCTTCAAGCGCACGAACCTCCTCGTCGGCAGCCTCTACCAAAGCAAGGCCCGCGACGGCAGCGTCCAGAAGGCCTATCTCGGCCTCGCCAAGCTGTTCATCAAGCTGAAGTAAGGATTCCCCGGGATAATCGACGCCCCCGATCGGGGGCGTTTTTTTTTCTACCTTGTCCGGTTTTTGTTCGATTTCGCACTTTTTAGTTTCCTGTTGTACTTTCACAGTTGACAGCTGGACAATGCCGTTCAATACTCTAGTATCGATTGCCGGAGCCCCGCGCGCCTCTACGCGCGCAAAGCTTCGACACACCGGGAGCCAGCATGGACGACGCTTTCGCCAGGCTCGAGAACATCGAGAAGAGCTTTTCCACGGTTGCGGTGCTCAAAAAGGTCACGATCGGCATCGGCAGGGGCGAAATCATCGGCCTCATCGGGGAAAACGGCGCCGGCAAGTCGACGCTGATGAAGATCCTCTCCGGCATCCACGAGCCGAATTCGGGCCGCATCCTGATCGAGGGCCGCGAACGCCGGTTTCGCCGGCCCGCCGACGCCAAGGCCGCCGGCATCGCCATCGTCCCCCAGGAATTCAACCTCTGCCCCCAGCTGAGCGTCGCGGAAAACGTCTTCCTCGGCGCGGAGCCCCTCACCAGGGCCGGCTTCCTCGACGGCGCCGCGATGCGCGCCAGGGCTTCGGAACTGCTCGCCGAACTCGGCGTCAGGATCGATCCGGACGAGCGCATCTCCCGCCTCTCCGCCGCCCAGAAGCAGATCGTCGAGAT
The DNA here is from genome assembly GCA_016794765.1 of Spirochaetaceae bacterium. Classification (GTDB taxonomy): domain Bacteria; phylum Spirochaetota; class Spirochaetia; order Treponematales; family Rectinemataceae; genus JAEUJG01. Next base: position 6,867 of record JAEUJG010000195.1, read on the forward strand.
CTGCAAGGCGCTGGCCTTCGACGCGCGCCTCCTCATCCTCGACGAGCCGACCACCGTCCTCACGCCGGTGGAGATCGCCTCGCTCTTCGCCCTGATGCGCGCCGTCAAGGCCAAGGGCATGTCGATGGTGTACATCTCCCACAAGCTCGGGGAGGTCATGGAGATCTGCGACCGCGTCGCGATCCTCCGCGACGGCGAGCTCGTGCACGAGGCGCCGACCTCCGCCCTTTCGCCCGCCGGGATGGCGAGCCGGATGGTGGGCCGGGAACTCTCCGAGATCTACCCCGAGCCCGCGCCCGCGCGGGACGAGGTGCTCCTCAAGATCGAGGGGCTCTCCTCCCCCGGCGCCTTCTCCGGCGTGGGCCTCGAGCTCCGCGCGGGCGAGGTGCTCGGCCTCGCCGGCCTCGTCGGCGCCGGCCGGACCGAGGTGGCCGAGGCGGTGATGGGCCTCAGGCCGGCGACGGGGCGCGTGGTCGTCGGCGGCGCGGAGCTCAGGCTCGGCCGGCCCCGCGAGGCGATCGCGGCCGGCGTCGGCTACCTCTCCGAAGACCGCCAGGGCTCGGGCGTCCTCGTCGCCTTCAGCGTCGCCGAGAACGAAACCCTCGCCTCGCTGCCGGCCTACGCCCGGGGGCTCTTCGGCCCGATCGACCGCCGCCGCGAACGGGAGGCCGCCGAGAAATGGGCCCGGCTCTTCTCCATCAAAGCGGCCTCGAGCGAACAACGCCTCGAACACCTGTCCGGCGGCAACCAGCAGAAGGTGTCCCTCGCCAAGAGCCTCGACCCGGCCCCGCGGGTGCTCATCGTCGACGAGCCCACGCGCGGCGTCGACGTCGGCGCCAAGCGGGAGATCTACCGCCTCCTCCGCGACCTCGCGGCGGAGGGCATCGCGATCCTCCTCATCTCCTCGGAACTCGAGGAGGTGCTCGGCATGTGCGGCCGCGTCGTCGTGATGCGCGAAGGCCGGTCGGTCGGCGAGCTCGCCGGAGCGGAACTCACGGAGGAGGGCATCATGTTCCTCGCCACGGGAATCAAGGAAGGAGAGAGCGCATGACAAGGTTAGGAAAGGCCCCGCGGCTGGACTTCGAGCGCTTCGGCAGCCTCGTCGCCCTCGCGGTCCTCGCGGCCGCCTCGGCGGCGCTGAGCCCCCACTTCCTCCAGCCGCAAAACCTCCTCAACATCCTGAGGCAGGTCTCGTACACGGGCATCATCGGCCTCGGGATGACCTTCGTCATCACGGCCGGGGGCATCGACCTTTCGGTGGGCTCCCTCGCGGCCTTCTCGGGTTCCCTCGCGGTACTCGCGATGAACGCCGCGGCAGCCAAGGGCGTCCCCGAGGCGGCCGGCGTCGCGATCGCGGTCGCCGCGGCCCTCGGCGTGGGCGCGGCCGGCGGAGCGGCCAACGGTCTCCTCGTCACGAAGGGGCGCATCGCGCCCTTCATCGTGACCCTCGGAACGATGGCGATCTTCCGCTCCCTCTCTCTCTACATGGCGGACGCGGGCGAATTCCGCTCGCAGAACCAGCTTTACGGAAACATCGGCTCCGCGGTCCTGCTCGGCGTGCCCGTGCCGGTCTGGATCCTCCTGGTCCTCGCCGCGGTCCTCTCCCTGGCGCTCCGGCGCACGAGGTACGGCCGCTACGTCCGGGCCGTCGGCTCCAACCAACGCGTCGCGCGCTACTCCGCGATCGACGTGGACAAGATCCGTTTCCTGACCTATCTCGTCAACGGCCTCGCCGTCGGCGTCTCGGCGGCCCTCCTCTCGATGCGCTTCAACTCCGTCGGCTCCTCCACCCTGGGCCAGAGCTACGAGCTCGACGCGATAGCCGCCGTCATCATCGGCGGCACCGCGATGGAGGGCGGGCGCGGCACGGTCTGGGGCACGATCGTGGGCGCGGTCATCCTCGGGGTCATCAACAACATGCTCAACATG
>JAEUJG010000198.1 GCA_016794765.1 Spirochaetaceae bacterium
CGGCTTCGGGGCCTCGGCGGCCGGCTGGGGCGCGGTCGGGGCTGCGGCTCCGGTCAGGCCGACGGCGGGGGCCGTTCCCGAGGGCGCCGCGACGCCCGCGCCGCCGCCCTGGATCTCCGCCGGCTTGTCGCCGAAGATCCCGATGATTTCGCCCTCGGCGCGGGGCGCCTCCAGGCTCGGCGCCGGGGGCGGCGCCTGGAGGAAATCCTGGGGATCGACGGCCTTGGGGGCCGCGACGTTGCCGAGGGTGGCCGGCGCCGCGGCGCCGCCCTTTTGCGGCGCGAACAGGAACAGCCCCGCTACGGCGAGGACGAGTATGAAGCCGCAGACCGCGGCGGAGATCCAGATCAGTTTCTTGTTGTCGCCGGACATGGCGTGCCCCTCCCGGTGACGCCGCGGGCTTTGGCTGGCCAGGGCGCGGCGCTCTAATCCTTTTACCGTATCGGCAGTCGCCGGGGCCGAATGTAGGCCTTTCGGCGCCCAAGCTCCGCGAGGGCCGCGTCGACGGCGGCCTCGAGCTCCCCGAGGCCGGCCTTGTTCGCGATGAAGAGCACCGGCGCGCCGGCCGCGCGGCGCCGCTTCCAGAAGGAGCGCTGGCTCCAAATGCGCTGGAGGGCGCGGCGCGCGCCGAGCCCGTCCCGCGCCTTCGCGCGGCGGAGCCGGAGAAGGAGGGGGGCGCGCACCTCCAGGATGGCCCCGCAGCGGGCGGCCTCGGGCATCCGGTAGAGGAGGGCAGCGTTGAGGCAGACGTCGCGCCTCGCGGCCAGGGCGGGCTCGAGCCTGCCTTCGAGGATCTCGTAGACGAGGGGGTGGACGATCGCCTCGAGGTCCGCGAGGCCCGCCGCGTCGCCGAAGACGAGGGCGCCGAGGGCGCGCCGGTCCACCTTGCCGCCGGCATCGAGGGCGGCGGCGCCGAAGCGCGCCTCGACGGCGGCCTTGGCCCGCTCTGTCGCCAAGGCCTCGTGCCCGAGGCGGTCCAGGTCGAGGCAGAGGAAACCGCGCCGCTCGAGGACGCCGGCCGCCGCGTTCTTGCCGGCGCAGTAGCCGCCGGTCAGGCCGATGAGCATGCCCCGCCCCCTAGTGCATGTCGCCCCAGGAGGCGGCGGTCTCGACGCTGACGCGCAGCGGCACGGAGAGGGCGACCGCGGCCTCCATCTCGCGCCGCATGAGGGCGGCGACCGCCTCGGCCTCGTCCGCGGGCGCCTCGGCGATGAGTTCGTCGTGCACCTGGAGGAGGAGGCGGGCGCGCGGGCGCTCGGCGCGGAGCGCGCGGTCCACGCGGATCATCGCCACCTTCATGATGTCGGCCGCCGTGCCCTGGATCGGCGAGTTGACCGCAACCCGCTCGGCCGCTTGCTTTTCGGTCTTGTTGCCCGAATTGATGGACGCGATCGGCCGCTTCCTGCCGAGGAGGGTGGTCGAGCCGCCCGTCCGCTCCGCCTCGGCGACGGCCGTCCGGATGAAGGCCGTCACGCCCGCGTAGGTCTGGAAGTAGGCGTCGATGAAGCCCTGGGCCTCGCCGCGCGGGATCTTGAGCTCGTTGGAGAGGCGGAAGGCGCTCATCCCGTAGATCACGCCGAAGTTGATCGTCTTGGCGATCCGGCGCCGCTCGGGGCTCACCTCCGCCTCCGGAACCTTGAAAATCAGGCTCGCCGTGCGCCGGTGGACGTCGACGTTTTCCCGGAAGGCCTTGGCGAGGCCCTCGTCGCCGGAGAGGTGGGCCAAGACGACGAGCTCGATCTGCGCGTAGTCGGCGGACACGAGGACCTGCCCCTCCTCGGCGACGAAGGCCTGCCGGATGCGCCGCCCCTCCTCGTCGCGGATGGGGATGTTCTGCAGGTTGGGGTCGCGGCTCGAAAGGCGCCCCGTCGCGGTGCCCGCCTGCGCGTAGTGCGTGTGGATCCTCCCGTCGCCCGCCTCCGCGAGTTCGGCCAGGGCCTCGACGTAGGTGCTCTTGAGCTTCGCGAGTCCCCGGTGCCGGAGGATGAGGGCGGGCACCGGGTCGAGGTCCGCGAGCTCCTCGAGGACGCTCGTGTCGGTGGAGAAGCCCGTCTTGGTCTTCTTGCCGGCGGGCAGCTTGCGCTCCACGAAGAGGATCTCCTGGAGCTGCTTGGTCGAGGCGATGTTGAACTCGCGGCCGACGAGGGCGTGGATCTCGCGCTCGATGGCGCCGAGGCGCGCCTCGAGCTCCAGGCCGAAGCCGCGGAGCTCCGGCGCCTTGACGCGGATCCCCGCGGCCTCCATGCCCGCCAGGATGGGCACGAGGGGCATCTCGACCTCGCGGAAGAGCTGGCCGAGGCCCTCCGCCTCGAGCCGCGGCGCGAAGAGCCGCCAGAGCCTGTAGGTCAGGTCGGCGTCTTCCGCCGCATATCGCGTCGCCTTCTCGACCGGGACGTCGGCGAAGGTGGCGCCCTTCGGCACCACTTCGGCGTACTCGAGGCCGCGGTAGGCGAGGTGCCGCTCCGCCAGGGCCTCCAGGCCGAAGCCGCCGGCCTCCGCGTCGAGCATCCAGGCCGCGACCATCGTGTCGAAAAGCCGGCACTCCATCCGCGCGCCGAAGCGGGCCATGACGGCGTAGTCGTACTTGACGTTCTGCCCGACGAGGAGGGCCTCCTTGGCGGAGAAGAGCCGCGAGAGCTCGGCGCGCGCGGCCTCCGCGGGCATCCCCGCGCAGTCCGGCGCCCGGAGGGGCACGTAGCAGGCCGACTTGGGCCCGCAGGAAAGGCTGAAGCCCACCGGATTCGCCGAGCGCTCGTCGAGGGAATCCGTCTCGCAGTCGAAGGCGAAGGTTCCCGCCTTGAGGCAGCGGTCCACCCAGGCGGCCAGGGCGGCGGGATCCGTCACCGTTTCGTAGCTTCCCTCGCCGGCGAGCTCGGGCGGCGGCGAGGCCGGGCCGGCCTCCGCGGGCGCCGCTTGGGCGCCGGCCGGAGTTCCGTGGGCGGCGCCGGCGGTCGCGGGCGGCGCGGCCGAAGGCGCGCCCGTCGGCCGCGGCGGGGGCGCCGCGTCGAAGAGCTCCGCACCGGCCTCGCGGGCGTTCGCGACCAGGCTCCGCATCCCCTCCCGGAGGAAGATCGGATTCGCGGCGCGGCGGTCGGGCGCGCCGATCTCGAGCTCGTCGAGCGACGCGATGCCGAGGGGCACGTCCGTGGCGAGGGTGATGAGCCGCTTGGAGAGCTCGGCGCTCGCGCGACCCGCCTCGAGCTTCTTGCGGAGGCTTTCGGGCTTCACCTCGGCGAGCCGGGCGTAGATCTCGTCGACCCCCGGGAACTCGGCCAGGAGCTTCTGCGCCGTCTTGTCGCCGATGCCCGCCACGCCGGGGATGTTGTCCGAGGCGTCGCCGGTGAGCGTCAGGTAGTCGAGGATGCGTTCGGGGCCGACGCCCCATTCGGCCAGGACCTCGTCGGGGCCGTAGGGACGGTAGGCGAAATTGGAGTCGGGCCTCAAGGCCTTGACGGGCCCGCCGACCAGCTGGAGGAGGTCCTTGTCGCCGGAGACGATCCAGCACTCGCGGCCCTCGGCCCGGCAGCGCTCGGCCAGGGTCGCGATGAGGTCGTCGGCCTCGTAGCCGTTCGCCCGGAGGAGGGGGAGCTTGAGGGCGCGCAGGATCTCCTCGACGAGGGGCACCTGGGCATGGAGGTCCTCCGGCGTCTTCTGGCGCGTCGCCTTGTACTCGGGGTACATCTCGTGGCGGAAGGTCGGACCCTTGGGATCGAAGACCGCGGCGAAGGCCGCCGGGCCGCGCTCGTCGAAGAGGGAGAAGAGGAAGCGGAAGAAGCCGAAGGCCGCGGAGACGTTTTCGCCCGCCGCGTTCCGCAAGGGGCGCGACATGAAGGCGAAGTAGGCGCGGTAGATGAAGGCGTAGGAATCGAGGAGGTACAGGGGGGGCTTCATGCCACCGAGAATAGCGGCTTTGCCCGGGGCGCGCAATGCTCCCCCGGCTCAGCCCTTGATGTCGAGGAGGCTGCCGCCGCCTTCGCCGGCGTAGACGGACTTGCGGGCGGCCAGGGGATTGCGGAGGTTGACGATCTCGCTGCGGAGGGTTTCCATGCGCCGCTTGAGGAGGGCGCGGTTCTCCTCGTTGCGCTTCAGCACCTCGCCGTGGAGGTCGTTGAGGGAGCTCCGTAGCTCGGCGACCTCGAGGGGCGCCGATTCGGTGGGGTAGGCCGCGCGGTAGAGGTCCTCGAGGGGATCGATGACCTTCTGGAAGGTGAAGATCTCGGAGACGATCTCCTCCTCGAGCTCGACGTGGGCCACGAGGCGGTCGACGTCGCCGGACTCGATGTCCTTCTTCTCATGGTCGAGGACGAGGAGGTAGCGCTCGAATTTGCCGCGCTGCTGGAGGAGCAGTTCGCGGAAGCGCCGAAGCACGGCCGCCCGTCGCTCGAACTCCTCACCACGGTCGACCGCCATCGGACGCTTCCCGCTAGCCCGCGATGTTGACGCCGACGGGCGAGGCCGAACCGGAGCCGCCGACCTTCGCCGCCGCCTCCACCCAGGCCCCGCGGAGCTCCGCGAGGAGGTTCCTGACGGCCACGACGCGGGTCGCTTCCTTGGACAGGTTCGCCTCGAGGAGCTCGCGGCCGAACCAGACGTAGATGGCGAAGAGGTTCTGGGCTATCTCGCCGCCGGCGTCGAAATCCAGGCTCGCCATCAGTTCGGTGACGATGTCCTGGGCCTTGCCGAGGGCCTTGTTGATCTTTTCGATGTGCTGCGGATTCTTCTTCACGTCGTTCCCGAGGAGTTCGACGGCGATATCGCACTGCTTCACCGCCTCGTCGTACAGCATGACGACGAGCTGAGCGGGGCTCGCGGTCTTGACGCGGGTCTCTCTGTAGGCTGCGAGCGGATTGGCGTTCATTCCGGTCCTTCCCTCCCCTTGAGTCTAGCTCGATTTTCGGCGGCGGGCCGCCCCCGCTTGAGGGCAAAAGGCTCGCCGCGGAGCCGGCGGGCCGCGGGGTACGGCTTTGGCCGCCTCCCCGGCGCGCCGGTTTCCTAGCCTTCCGCGGGGAGTTTTCCCGTCGTCGACCAGGTCTCGATGAGCTGGTAGGCGGCGTTGATCTTGGCGGAAAGTTCCGTTGCGCGCTTCTGGCGCTCGGGGCTGTCGTTGTTGCGGTCGGGGTGATGCTGCATCAGGAGCTTTTTGTAGGCGGCCTTGACCTGCGGAAAGGGCGTGCCGAAGGCGAGCCCCATGGTCTTGTAGGCTTCCACGAGGCGGGGAGGCGGCCCGGCGGGTGAGGCTCCCGCGCCGCCGGCCTGGGCCCGCGCCCGCGCTTCGCGCTCGCGCCGCTCCCGCTCGCGTTCCTTGGCCTCGGTCGCGGTGCGGTCGCGGTCCAGGAAGTCGTCGAGCTCGCTCATGGCGGAGTCGAGGTCGGGATCACCGTAGGAACCATGGCTCCTCGAGGCCTCGCCGGCCTCGGGGGTGACCCAGGATTTGAACAAACGCTCGAAACGGTCGAAGATTTGATCCAAGTGCTCTTCCCTTTAGGACTTTACTCTATCGGAACCGCACCCGCTATTCAAGCCGCCTCAAGGACGGCAGGGGCCGGCGCGCCGCTTCTTTGCGTAAAAACCGATAAAATGACTAATTTCTACAGAGATAGGGGAATAGCCTCGGCCGGCCGGGCCGGCCGGGCCGGGAGGGGGTCCGCAAACCGGCCCCGGCTATTGCCGCGTCGGCCGTTCTCGGTGTATGGCTAGCACTTCCGTCTTATCGGCGGCAGGGATCCCCGTGGATCCCGCGAGGGGGGAATCATGGACCGAAGCGGCTATGTCGCCGTCGTCGGCGGCATCAATATGGACATCCAGGGGCGTTCGACCGGGGCCTTCCGGCCAGGCGACTCGAATCCGGGCTCGGCCTTCATGAGCCCCGGCGGCGTCGGCCGCAACGTCGCGGAAAACCTCGTCAGGCTCGGCATCCGCACCGAACTCGTCGCCGTCCTCGGCGACGATTCCCTTTCCGCCGCCCTCGCCGAATCCTGCGGTCGGCTCGGCATAGGGCTGCGCGGCGCGATGCGCCTTTCGCAGACCGCCGCCTCCCAGTACCTTTGCCTCCTCGACGACTCCGGCGCCTTGGTCGGCGCCGTCGCCGCGATGGACTCCATCGAGCGCCTGACCCCGGAGCGCCTGGCCGAGCGGTCGGGCCTCCTCGACGGCGCCGCCATGGTCGTCGCCGACGCGAACCTGCCTGCCGCGACCCTGGCCTGGCTCGCCGAGCGCTACGGCGGCGAAGGGGAGGGCAGCCGCCCCGGCCGGCGCGGCCCCCTCCTCGTCCTCGACCCCGTCTCCGTCGCCAAGGCCGCCAAGGCCGTGGACCTCGTCGGCAGTTTCGCCTTCGCGAAACCCAACCGCGCGGAGGCCGAAGTCCTCTCGGGCCTGGCGATCGCCTCGCGCGACGACCTGCCCGCCGCGGCCGCCGCCCTCCGCGCCAAGGGCCTCGGCCAAGCCTTCGTCTCCATGGGCCGCGAAGGCCTCTATTACGAGGGCGTCGGCGCCTCGGGCCTCCTCGAGCGCGGCTTCGTCCGCCCGCCCGCCCTGCCCGTCGCCAACGTCTCCGGCGCCGGCGACGCCGCCCTGGCCGCCCTCGTCTGGGGTCAGCTCTCGGACTATACTATCAAGGAACGGGCCGCCCTGGCCTCCGCCGCGGCCGCCTTGGCCGCCTCGGCGCCGACGACGGTGAGCCCCGACATGGGGGCCGCCCGCCTCCTCGAACTCGCGAAAGGAGTCGTCCATGAATAAGCATCTCGATCTCGGAGTCGAGGTCGCCGCGGCCCTGGCCGCGGGCCGGCCTGTCGTCGCCCTCGAGTCGACGATCATCTCCCACGGCATGCCCTACCCGCAGAACGTGGAGACCGCCCTTCGCGTCGAGGCCGCCGTCCGCGAGGCCGGCGCCGTGCCCGCGACCATCGCCATCCTCGGCGGCCGCCTCAAGGCCGGCCTGGACGAGGGCCAGATCCGCACCCTCGGCATCCGCGGCCGCGACGTCGTCAAGGCGAGCCGCCGCGACCTTCCCCGCCTCGTCGCGAGCTACGGCACGGAGGCGCCCGTCGACGGCGCGACCACCGTCGCCGCCACGATGATCGTCGCCGCCCTGGCCGGCATCAAGGTCTTCGCGACCGGCGGCATCGGCGGCGTCCATCGCGGCGCCGAAAAGAGCCTCGACATCTCCGCCGACCTCGAGGAGCTCGCGATGACCGAGGTCGCCGTCGTCTGCGCCGGCGCCAAGTCCATCCTCGACCTCCCCAAGACCCTCGAGTACCTCGAGACCAAGGGCGTGCCCGTCATCGGCTACGGCACCGACGAGTTCCCCGCCTTCTACACGCCCCGCTCCGGCCTCCGCCTGGAGGAACGCTCCGACGACCCCGCGGAGCTCGCCCGCCGCCTCAAGGCCAAGTGGGAACTCGGCCTCCGGGGCGGCGTCGTCGTCGCCAACCCCGTCCCCGAGTCCGAGGCGATGGATCCCGCCGCCATCGACACCGCCATCGCGCGCGCCCTGGCCGAGGCCGAGGCCGCCGGCGTCAAGGGCAAGGAAGTGACGCCCTTCCTCCTCGCCAAGGTGAAGGAACTCACCGGCGGCGAAAGCCTCGAGTCGAACATCGCCCTCGTCCTCAACAACGCCCGCCTCGCCGCGCGCATCGCCGCGGCCTACGCCAAGCTGTAAGGAAGGAAAGGGGAGGGCAGCCGCCCTCCCCTTGGCGTTGACATTACCGGCCCTTTTGTCTATGTTTTCACCAACGCTTGGACGGTTCGCCGCCGAGACGCGAGGTGCAACATGAACGTTCCCGCCGAAGGCTCCCCGGAGATCGGGTCGCCTCCGCCGCTCATAGAAGTCTCTTCCGTATCCTTCACCTACCCCGAATCCACAAAACCCGCGGTCGACCGCGTCTCCCTGTCCGTCGCGCCGGGCGAGTATCTCGCCATTCTCGGCGCGAACGGCTCCGGCAAGTCGAGCCTCCTCCGCCTCCTCAACGGCCAGCGCCTTCCCGACTCGGGGACGGTGCGCGTCGCCGGACACGACGCCGCCGACCCGGCCAAGGCCCACGCCGTCCGCGGCGCCCTCACCCTCGTCTTCCAGTCGCCCCCCGACCAGATCGTCTCCAGCGTGGTCGAGGAGGACGTCGCCTTCGGTCCCGAGAATCTCGGCCTCCCGCGGGCCGAGATCGAGCGCCGCGTGGAGGAGGCCCTCGAGGCCGCGGGGCTGGCCGAGGAGCGCCGCCGCCCGACCCATTCCCTCTCCGCCGGCCAGCAGCAGCGCCTCGCGATCGCGGGCGCCCTCGCGATGCGCCCCGCCTGCGTCGCCTTCGACGAGGCCACTTCGATGCTCGATCCGCCCGCCCGCGCCGCCGTCCTCGACATCATGGACGCCTTGGCCGCCCGGGGGGTCGCCGTGATCCACGTGACCCACGACATGGCCGAGGCGGCCCGCGCCGCCCGCGTGATCGTGATGGAAGGCGGCCGCGTGACCTTTTCGGGCTCCCCTTCCGAGCTCTTCGCGTCCCTGTCCGGAGCGGTTCCCCGGGCCCTCGGCTTCGGCCTCGGACTGCCGCCGGCCGCCCGCTTCGCCCTGGCCCTCGGCCTCCCGCCCCTCGCCCGAGAGGACGCCGCCGGCCTGGCCGCCCGCATCGCCGCCCGCCGCGGCGCGTCCCGGAGCCCGGCGGCCGCGAGCGAGACCTTGGCCGCGGCCGCAGCCGACACCCCGTCCGCCGTCGGCGCGGCCGCCACCGACACCCCGGCCGCCGCGAGCTCCGCCCCGCGCGAGGCGGCCTTCTCCCTCCGGGGGCTCGGCTACGCCTACCTCCACGGCACGATGAACGAAACAGCTGCCCTCTCCGGGATTTCCTTCGACCTTCCCCGCGGCGGGCTCCTCGCCCTCGTCGGCCGCACGGGCTCGGGCAAGTCGACCCTCCTCCAGCTCCTCGACGGCCTGGCGGTTCCCGCGGAGGGGCGGCTCTCCTCCCTCGGCGTCGAGCTCGCCTGCCGCTCGGGTCCCCGGGACGAGGGCGCCTGCGCCGAAGGCGCCGCCAGGCCGCGCGCCGGCCGCGCCGGCCGCGCCGGCCGCGCGGCCCGCCGCGCCGCGGAGGAGGCCGTCCTGCGGCTCCGCACCCGCGCCCCGTTGTCGGTACAGCGTCCCGAGACGGCCCTCTTCGAGCGCTTCTCGGGCGACGACGTCGCCTTCGGTCCGCGCAACCTCGGCCTCGGCGGCAAGGAGCTCGTCGCGCGCGTCGGCGCCGCGATGGCCGAGGCGGGCCTGCCCTACGCGGAGTTCCGCGACCGCCCCGTGCGCGCCTTGTCCGGCGGCGAGAAGCGCCGCCTGGCCCTCGCGGGCGTCCTGGCCCTCGAGCCCGAGGCCCTCCTCCTCGACGAGCCGACGGCCGCCCTCGATCCGCCCACGAAGCTCGCCGTCCTCGACCTGATCCGCGGGCGCTCCCGCGCGGGCGCCACGATCGCGATGGCCACGCATTCGATGGAAGAGGCGGCCGCGGCCGATCTCCTCGCCGTCTTC
>JAEUJG010000250.1 GCA_016794765.1 Spirochaetaceae bacterium
GGGGACTCGCCGGGTTGGCAACCCCAGGACCTCGTCGGGCGGTTGACGGGCGCCCGCGAGGCGGCGGAGACGGCGGGCGCGGAGTGGGTCGACTTCTCCGAAGGCGTCGAGTTCGAAGCGCCCGCCGGCAGGATCGCCAAACGCTTCCGCTTCGCGAAGTCCCTCGCCGAAACCGACCTCCTCGTCAGCCTGCCCAAGCTCAAGACCCACCAGCTCATGTACTACACGGGCGCGATCAAGAACCTCTTCGGCCTCGTGCCCGGCTTGGAGAAGAGCGCCTTCCACCTGCGTTTCCCCGGCCGCGCCGAATTCGCGACGATGCTCGCCGACCTGGTTCTGGCCGCGCGCCCGGACTTTTCCCTGATGGACGCGGTCGTCGCGATGGAGGGGCCGGGTCCGAACAACGGCCGCCCCCGCCGGCTCGGCCTCGTCATGGCCTCCCGCGATCCCCTCGCCCTGGACTGGAGCGCGGCGGGGCTCATCGGCTATGAGCCCCGCCAAATCGCCTACCTTGCCGAGCTCATGGACCGCCTGGCCGCGGCCAGGGCCGCGCCGGGCGGCGAGCCGCGGCAGGCGGGGACGCGGGCCGCCGCCGGGGAAGGAACGGCGTTCCGCCGCGGCGCGGGCCTGCCCGAGTGGGCTGCCTCCCCCGCGGACATAGCCGTCGCCGGCGTCGCGGTCGCCGAGGCCAAGCCGGATTCCTTCGAGCTCGTGCCGGTCCTCGGCAAGAACGACTTCCTGGCGGAAAAGCTGCCGCCCTGGCTCCATCGCCTCGTCAAGGGTTTCATGGTGCCGCGGCCCCGCTTCATCGACGCGAAGTGCGTCGCCTGCGCCGGCTGCGTCCGCATCTGCCCCGCCAAGGCCCTGGAGCTGGCGCCGGGCCGCGCCGGCAAGCGCCGCGTAAAGCTCGACCACGAGGCCTGCATCCGCTGTTACTGCTGTCACGAGATCTGCCCCGAGGACGCCATCGCCCTCGTGCGCAGGCCCTAGAGGCGGCGCCCGTGCCGCGCCAAGCCTCCCTCGCGGAACTCCTCGACTTCGGCCTGCCCGGCGACTACCGCCGCCTCGAACCCGGCTCCGACACTCTCCCGCTGGGCGATGGGGGCCGACTCGTCGTCGGCGACGGGCTCCTCGAGGCTCTCGCCCGCGCGGTCTTCGAGGAGATCGCCTTCAAGCTGCCCGCCTCGGTGGCCGAAGGCTTCGCCGCCATCCTGGCCGACGAGGGCGCTTCGGAGGCGGAGCGCTTTGTCGCCGCGAGCCTCCTCAGGAACGCGGTGATCGCCGCGGAGGGACTCCTGCCCCTCTGTCAGGATACGGGCACTGCCCTCGTCTACGGCTGGAAAGGCGCCCAGGTGGAAAGCGGCGGGCGCGACGAAGAGGCCCTCGCCTCCGGCGCGGCGGCCGCCTACGCCGCGCGTCGCCTTCGCGCCTCGCAGCTCGAGCCGACGGGCTTCCTCGCCGAGCGCAACACGGGCAGCAATCTGCCCGTCCACCTGGATCTCCGCGCCGCGCCCGGCGCGAGCTACCGTTTCTGCTTTGCCGCGAAGGGCGGCGGCTCGGCGAACCGCACGAGCCTCTCCATGGAATCACCCGCCCTCCTCGACGAGGCGGCCCTGGAGGCGCGCCTCGCAAGTCTGGTGCGCGGCCTCGGACCCTCCGGTTGTCCGCCTTACCGCATCGGCCTCGTTCTCGGCGGCCAGGCCCCCGACGAGGCGCTCTACGTCTTGGCCCTCGCGACCCTCGGCCTCCTCGACGGGCTGCCGGCCGCGCCGCCGGGCCGCCCCTCGGACCGGGCCGCGGACGGAAGCGCCGGCGCGGCCGAGCCTGCGGCGGGTCTCCCCCTGCGCGACCCGGCATGGGAAGAGCGCCTGACGCGGCTCGCCGCCGCGACCGGCGTGGGCGCGCAGTTCGGCGGCCAGCGCCTGGCCCTCGACGCGCGGGCGATCAGGCTGCCGCGCCACGCCGCGAGCCTCCCCCTGGCCTTCGGCGTGGCCTGCGCGGCGCAGCGGCGCGCCCGCGCCGTCATCGACGCCGACGGCGTCCGGCTCGAGCGCCTGGAGGAGGATCCGGCGCGGCTCCTGCCCGCGGACCTGCCCGCCCTGCCCGGGGCGCGGCGCGTGGACCTGGACCGGCCGCTCCCCGAGCTCGCCGCCTTCCTCGGCTCGCTAAAGCCCGGCACGCCCCTTCTCCTCTCCGGCACGGTCGTCACCGCGCGGGACGCGGCCCACGCCCGCTTCCGCGCCGAACTCCGCGCCGGCCGCGCCCTGCCCTCCTACCTTTCGCGGCATCCGGTCTTCTACGCGGGTCCCACGGAGGCGGCGCCCGGCCAGGCCTCGGGTTCCTTCGGCCCGACCACGGCCGGAAGGATGGACGGCTATCTCGACGAACTCATGGAGCGCGGAGCCTCGCTCGTCACGATCGCGAAGGGCTCCCGCTCGCCCGCGGCCGCGGCGGCGATCGGAAGCCGCGGCGGCGCCTATCTCGCCGCGATGGGCGGCGCGGCCGCCCTGGCCGCGCGGGAGAACGTGGTTTCGAGCGAGATCATCGACCACGCCGACCTTGGCATGGAGGCGGTGCGCCGCGTCGTCCTCAAGGACCTCCCAGCCCTCCTCGTCGTGGACGGGCGCGGCGCGGACTTCTACCGGGAGCTCGCGGGCTCCTAACCGGCACCGGCCGACGGCCGCCGGGAGCTACCCTGACGCGGGGCTCCCCGGCCTGCCGGGCCCTTGTTCACCGCGGCGCCGCGCTGAAAAAGGGCTCACCCTTCGCCGCGAGGGAGCGATCGCCGCACACGAAGCGGCCGGCCTTGTCCGCCGCGTAGGTCCAGGCTATCGCCTCCTCCTGCGCCGCCCTGACCCGCTCGGGCGCCGGGTCGCAGCGGGCGATGGCCGCCTCCGCCTCCGCCCGCCGGGCGGCGGGAAGCCGGCCCAGGATGAGCTCCCTGACCCGCCGTTCGATCCCCGCGAGGCCCAAGGCGAGGATGCCCAAATCCACCTCGTCGAAGAGCAGCGTCAAGGCCGAGGCGTCGAACAGGGAAAAATCCTCGAAGACGAACATCTGCTCCTTGACCGCCTCCGCGGTCCCGGGATCCAGGCGCTCGAGCTCCTCGACAAGGCGCTTCTCCGTGAAACGGTCGCAGCAATTGACGATCTCGGCCAGCTCGCGGAGCTTGAGTCTCGCGTCGAAGGCTCGGACGAAGGCGGCCCCGCCGTTCGTCTTGCCGAGGGCCGCGAGCACCCCTTCGTCCCAGCGCTCGCCCTTCCTCGCCGCGACGGCGATCGCGACCTGCTCGGCGAGGCCGAGGCGTTCGAAGACGGCGCCCGCGTTCCTGTGGATCTCCAGCTTGTCCATCATGCGCTCCTCGAAGCCCGGAGGCGTCTCGGGCCGCCGCGGAGCGGTGGTCCCTGATGAAAGCCGCCCGCCCCGGGACCCTTCCTTCCTCAAGCGTTCCAAGGCCTCCCAGAGGCGGCTCTTGGCGAGCTTTTCGGGGATGTCCTCGACGAGGGCGATCTCGCGGAGGGAGAGGTCGGTCCAGTAGCGCAGTCGGAGGACGGAGGCTTGCTCCGGGGAGAGGCGCGGCAGCAGCCGGGCGACTTCGGCGAGATCGTCTTCGTCAAAGGACGCCGACGCCGGCGCGCCGAGGCTCTCAAGATCGATATCCACGAACTCGCCGCCCGCCGACCGGGCCCGGCGCCTCGACCTGAGCTCGTTGCGCGCGATCGCGTAGAGCCAGGCCTCGAAGCGGCCGCAGTCCCGCAGGCCCTTGAGGCCGAGATAGGCCTTGAGGAAAATCTCCTGGACCGCGTCTTCGGCCTCGCCTTCCCCGAGCCCGGAAAGGGCGTAGCCGTAGAGCGGCGCCTCGTAGCTCCGCACGATCCGCTCGAAATCGATCCGCTCCCCGAGTTTCGCGCCGAGGACGACGCTTTCATGCACTCTCATAGGCTTCTGCCCATTACGACGCTCGGGACGGCGGTTCGGCGGAAGGAAAAGAAAGAAATCCGCGCCTCAGGCCGGCCCGGCCCGCGGGGACTCGGGTCGCGTTGACTCGGCCCGCGTCCCCTCGCCTTCCGCGAGGAGTCGGTCCGCCAAAAAAAGCGCGGCGGCCATGAGGGCGTGCCGGTATTCGCCCCTGCCCATCTTGGCCCGAACCTCGGCGACGGGAACGAGGAGGGCGTCGACGATTTCGTGCTCGTCCAGCGAGCGCCGCCCGGTCGGCTCCAGTCGGTCGGCGAGGAAGACGTGGAAATCGTTCGCCATGATGGCGGGATTGGGGGAGATCGTCCCCGCGGCGCGGAGCCTGCCGGCGCGATAGCCGGTCTCCTCCTCGAGTTCGCGCGCGGCGGCTGCGGCGGGATCCTCTCCCGCCTCGATCACGCCGCCGGGAAACTCGAGGCTCGCCTCGTCGGAACCGTGCCGGTACTGGCGCACCATCAGGAAGGCGGGTCCTTCGGGGGTCTCCACGAGGGGAACGACGGCGGCCCAATCCGCCGCGTCGAGGAAGACAAAGCGGCCGCGGCGCCCGTCGGGCCCCTCGCTCCGCCGCTCCCGCACGCGGAAAATTCCGCAATCCGCGAGCTCCCGCTCGCCCAGGGCCTTCCAGCGCTCACCGCCCGAACCGTCTCCAGCCAGCATGGATCCTCCCTCCGCCGATCATAGCCGCCCCCCCTTCCCGAGGGCAAGGCGGGCCCGCCGGGCGGGA
>JAEUJG010000410.1 GCA_016794765.1 Spirochaetaceae bacterium
CGCGCTGTTGGCGTATTTCAAGATCGCTGTCGCTCCGCTATCAGAAATCGGCAAGTTTCGGCGCGCGCGGGAAGGGAATCACGTCGCGGATGTTCGCCATGCCCGTCACGTAGAGGATGAGCCGCTCGAAGCCCAGGCCGAAACCCGAGTGGGGCGTCGTGCCGAAGCGGCGCAGGTCGAGGTACCAGGAGTAGGCCTTCTCGTCGAGCCCGAGCTCGCGGATGCGCGCCTCGAGCACCTCGAGCCGCTCCTCGCGCTCGGAGCCGCCGATGATCTCGCCGAAGCGCGGGACGAGGAGGTCCATCGCGCGCACCGTCTTGCCGTCGGCGTTCTGCTTCATGTAGAAGGACTTGATCTCCTTCGGGTAGTCGGTCAGGAAGAGCGGTCCGCCGGCGATCTGTTCGCAGAGGAACTTCTCGTGCTCGCTCATGAGGTCCAGGCCCCAGTAGGGCTTGACCTCGAACTTGTCCGCGTTCTTCTCGAGGATGGCGACCGCCTCGGTGTAGGTCATGTGCGCGAAGGGCTTATCGAGGACGGCCTCGAGACTCTTCACGAGACCGGGCTGGATGCGCTGGTCGAAGAAGGCGAGGTCTTCGGCGCAGTCCTTGAGGGCGGTCCTGACGAGGTGCTTCAGGAACTCCTCGGCGAGCTCCATGTTGTCCGGCAGCTCGGCGAAGGCGACCTCGGGTTCGATCATCCAGAACTCGGAGAGGTGGCGGGTCGTGTTGGAGTTCTCGGCGCGGAAGGTCGGGCCGAAGGTGTACACCCGGCCCAGGGCGGCGCAGTAGGTCTCCACGTTGAGCTGGCCGGAGACCGTGAGGAAGGAGGGCTTGCCGAAAAAGTCCTTGGAGTAGTCGACCGCCTGGCCCGACTTGGCGATCCGCTCGAGATCGAGGGTCGTCACCTGGAACATGGCGCCGGCGCCCTCGCAGTCGGAGGCGGTGATGAGGGGCGTGTGGACGTAGTTGAAGCCGCGGGCCTGGTAGAATTCGTGGATGGCGAAGGCCATGCGGTTGCGCACGCGCGCCACGGCGCCGAAGGTGTTGGTGCGCGGGCGGAGGTGGGCGATCTCCCGCAGGAACTCGAAGGAGTGGGCCTTTTTCTGGAGGGGGTAGGTTTCGGCCGGGGCCTCGCCGATGACGCGGAGGGAGCTTGCCCTGACTTCGAGCTTCTGGCCGGCGGCCGGGGAGGCGACGAGGACACCCTCGACGGCGACGCTGGCGCCCGTGCCGGCGCGGCCGAGTTCGGCGTTCGCGGCGGCGGCCGCCGCCTCGTCGAAGACGCACTGGATATTGCCCATCCGGGAACCGTCGTTCACCTCGAGGAACACCGCCGCCTTGGTCTCGCGCTTGGTGCGGACCCATCCCTTGACGGTGACGGCGCGGCCGTCGGGCTCGAGGGCGAAGATCTCCTTGATGGTCATGAGTTTCATGCGTCTCTCCTCGCGGAATAAAGGAAACTGATGGAAGGGTTTAGCACGAAAACGACCCCGTGGTCAAATCCCCGGCTTCGCGCTATCATGGCGGGAGGTACGCCAATGGCGGGCCTTGGGAGGCAAGTAAGTCATGCGCTACAGTATACCGGTCGCCTATGCCCTCTGGCTCTTTTCTGGTTGCGGATGGCTCGGTCTCCATCGTTTCTACCTCGGCAAGACCGGCACCGGCGTCCTTTGGATCCTCACCGGCGGGCTCGGCGGCTTCGGCCTCGTTTATGACTTTTTCACCCTGCCGCGCCAGGTCGAGAAGCGGAACCTCGAAGTCGAGGTCCGGGCCGCGATCGCACTCGAGTCCCGCGGGTATCCGGCGCGCCGAGGGCCCCTGGCCGCCTCCGCCCCCGCCAAGGAAAGCGTCGAGCACAGCATACTTCGCGCCGCCAAGAAGAACGGCGGACTCGTCACGCCGGGAGAGGTGGCCCTGGAGGCCGACATCAGCATGGAAGAGGCCCGCGGCGCCCTCGAAAAGCTCGCCGCGGCCGGCCACGCCGAGATGCGCGTGCGCTCGAGCGGCGTCGTCGTCTACGTCTTCAACGAGTTCGTCAGGGACGATTCGGGGAAATTCGAAGTCTAGGTGCCGCGTTCGATGGACAAGGTTTCAGCCCTTGCGGGCGGTGAAGCCGCAGCCGCCGTCGGCGCGCCGCCGGCCGGGCGGGACCCGATTCTCGTCGTCGCCGCCCTCGCGGAGCGCCCCGGTCCCGACGGCGAGCCCCTCGTCTTTCTGGCCCGGCGTTCCGCCACCGCCGGCCACGGCGGACTCTGGGAGCTTCCCGGCGGCAAGGTGGAGCCCGGCGAGGAGCCCCGCGCCGCCTTGGCCCGGGAACTGGCCGAGGAACTCGGGCTCGAGGGCCCGAACCTCGAGCTCGCCGCGGAGCCCCGCGCCTACGAGGCGCTGCTGGGCGCCAAGCGCTTCCGCTTCCTCGTGTATCCCGCCGTCTTCAGCGCCGAGCCGGCCTTCCTAGCGGCCCACGACCGCTTCGTCTACGCCCCCGCCTCCGCCTTGGCAGGCTACGAGCTTGCGCCCCTCGACGGCCCCGCGTTGGAGGAATGGGCGGAGCGGGGAGCCCGCCGCCCTTGCTGCTGAGGCGCGGGGGCAATTTCCCGCCACGGGGTGGATCTACCGTCGATCGAAGAGGACGACATCCCTCCGCTGGCCGGAAAGATGAGGAAGAAAATCGGCATACCCGACTCCGTTGTACTGGTTCCAAGTCTGGGCGTTCCAATACGACGTAACCCCAAGGCTAGCGTAGCTGTATGCCTCGCTCAGGGTCACGAGCTTGTCCTTGTCAGCGTCGGCATTGCTCGCGGCGCCGATCAGGAAAGAAGTGAAGACCCCGTTTCCTCCCCCGAAGCCGGAACTTTCATAGGAGAGTTCCCGCGAGCCCGCCGCGGAGAGGACAAAGAGGTCGGAATCGACCGCAGCGGCGTTCAGCTCGAGCAGCCGGCTGAAGTTGGCGTACGCCGAGCTCGGGAACTCCGCCGTCGTCCCGCCGTCCAGCGGACCGTAGGCCTGCGGCGCCGTGTCGATCGCGGAGCCCGCGTCCACGAATCCGCCGGAGTAGCAGGTGTCGAGAATGAGTATCTTGTTGCGGCAGGGCAGGGTGTCGAACCAAGCTTTGATTTCCGATAGCGAGATGCAGGACGCCGTGCCCGACAAGCCGTCATACGGTATGAAATAGGCGGTGTCCGCGGAACTCGTGCCGTGGCCGGAGAAATAGACCAAGACGCTTGAATCCGGCGATAGGCCGGCGGAAAGCGCTCCGATGTCGGCCTGTATGGCGGCTTTCGTCGCGGCGCTGTTGGTTTTTGCTTGGGTCATCCAGCCGGAGCTTCCAAGCACCCCAGTCATCTCCGTCGCATCGATCGCCGGGTAGGTAAGATCGTTGGTTGTCCCCGGATAATCCGTCACGCCATAGACAAGCGCGAATCGACGCGGCGCTTCGGGCAGCGCGCAATTGGCGGCCACGAGTGATGCGGCGAGACTCGCGGCCGCGAACCAAGCGGTATGAACCGAAGATCGTTTCATCGCCTGTTCCCCATGCCGCCGAACGACATGCCGAAGGCCAGTTCGACGCCGGCTGAAGCGGTCAGGACCGGGCCTCGGAACATGAGCTCGACCGGGACACCGAGGATTCCGTGGTAGGGCGAGTTCGGAAAGGCGATGAGGAACCGGCCTTCAACAAGCAAGGATGGGTAGGCGATGACCAGGGTAGTGTTCGTATATCGCGCGGCGGACAGCGCGGCTCCGCCCAAGGCGGCTATCTCCATGCGCCGGGACGCGTCGGGGAAAAAGCGCGGTCCCGTCAACAAGGCGAAGCGATAGCCGTCAAAGCCCTTGAAAAGCGAGAGGCTCGCGTCGGGGCGGGAGGGGCTGACGCGAAAGCCGCCAGCTTCGAACCGGAGTGGAATCCAGCGTTTCGCGGCCCATTCGGCGCCGATGCGAGTCGAGAGCTCCCAATGAGGGAGGGCGTCGCGGCCCGCCTCGAAGCTCACGGGTAGGCTGCCGGAAACTACGGCATCGAATCGAAAGCCTTCGGGCAAGGATGAAAACCTTGGTTGGGCCTGGCCGGCGGCGACAAAAGCCAAGCACAAAAAGCCAATCGCAACAATGTTGCGTATTTGCATTCGCATATGCTTTAAAATGACACGCGATTTGGGTAAATTCAATCGGTCGAAAGGATGTCCACGTGAAAGCCCGCGCCATATCGTTCTTGTTGCTTCCGCTCCTCGTTTCCGTTTCCTGCTCCAGGGTCGGCGACCTCAAGCTGGCCGCCAATCCGCCCCTGTCGGCAGGCCTCGGCTACGCCCTGGTCAAGGATTCCTACGTAAGTTTGGCCG
Source organism: Spirochaetaceae bacterium (assembly GCA_016794765.1). GTDB lineage: Bacteria > Spirochaetota > Spirochaetia > Treponematales > Rectinemataceae > JAEUJG01. Next base: position 4,331 of record JAEUJG010000410.1, read on the forward strand.
CGTCGCCCGGCTCCGAGGCCGCGGGCGTTTCGCACCTGCGCGACGGAACCTTGGTCGAACTGGTCGGGCGGGAACTGGGGACGGCCCCCGCCAAGGGAGCCGCCGCCGCCTCGGGGAACGGCGCCGCGCCCGCGTCGAAAGGGGCGGGCACCGAGTTCTGGTATCGCGTGCGCGTCGTAGCCGATACCAAGGCCGGGGAGGATGCTCCCGCCGAGGGCTGGGTCATGGCGAGCCAGCTCCTCGTCTTCGAAAGCCGGGAGCAGGCCGAACGCGCCGCCAAGGCGGCGGTCAAGTGAACTTCTTTTTCACGTGGATCCTGCCGCCCCTCATCGGCGCGATCATCGGCCTCGCCACCAACTGGCTGGCGATCAAGATGCTTTTCAGGCCGCTCCACGAGATCCGGATCGCGGGCATCCGCCTTCCCTTCACGCCGGGCCTCCTTCCCAAGGAGCGTCGCCGCATATCGCGGAACATCGGCGACACCGTCGCGGGCGAGCTCCTCACCGTCGATGTCGTCCGGAAGCGCCTCTCCGATCCCGACATCCGGGAATCCCTCGAGCGCGCCGTCGCCGGGCGGCTCGAGGAGACCTTCGCCGCGGAGGCGGCTTCGCTCATCGCGAGCGCGCGCGGCGCGGCCACCGGGCCCCTGTCCGAGCTGGCGACCGGCGCCTGGAAGACCCTGGTCTCCTCGGAAGCCTTCTCCGAGGCCGTCGGCGACGCCGTCCGCTCGGCCCTGCGCCAAGCCGAAAACCTTCCCCTGTCCCGGATCCTGCCGCCGTCAGGAGCCCGCGAGGTCGCCGGCCTCCTCCTGTCGCCGGAAAACGCCGAGCGCGCCAAGGAAAAACTGGCCGCCGCCATCGAAAAGGCCTATGCCGAGCCCGCAGGCGAAGGCCCTGCCGAACCTCGGGGCGGAACGGCGGCCGAGGAAGGCGCGGCCGGGAAGGCGGTCCTCGTCGCGGGCCTCGTGCCTGCCGACGCCCTCGAACCCATCATCGAGGTCGTGGTCGAAAGCCTCTACCGGGCGGCCGTGCCGGCGGTGGAGTCCTTCCTCCGCAGCCCCGGGATGCGGAAGGGGCTCGAGCGGCACGCCCTCGGCATCGTCCGGCAGGCCGTCTCGCGCCTCAATCTCTTCCAGCGCCTCATCGTAGGCGCGGCCCAGTACGAAAAGACCATCGCCGATACGATGCCTGAAACCGTGGAGGAGCTCCTCGACGCCGCCTCCGACATCCTGCGCGGGAAGGATATGCCCGCCGAGGCGGCCCACGCCGCGGTGAAGGCCTTCAGGTCCGCCGCCGCCGAACCCGTCTCCGCCCTCGCGCGCCGCCTTGTCGTCCGGGAGGCCGCCCTCCGCGCCTCCGCGGCGGCGATGGACGCCCTCGGCCGGCACGGCCCAGACGTCGCCGAGAGGGCGGCCGGGATGATCGCGGCCCGCCCCGAGCTGACCTTGGGCGAGCTTCTTTCCGGCCTCGGGCTTCCCGCCGACGAGTTGGCGGCGCGCGCCGCCAGGATCGCCGGCGGGCTTCTCCTCGGCGAAGGGGCGGGCAGCCGCTTCCTCTCCGAGGCGCTCGAGTCCTTCGTCGGTTCGCTGCGGGCCGCCCTCGTCGGCAAGCGGCTCGGCGAGGTGCTCGGCGCCGACGCCGCGTTGCGCGCCCGCTTGGCTTCCTGGCTCGCGGAGCGGGCCTTGGCCCTCGTGTCCGCCGAGGCGGAAAAGATCATCGAGGGTCTGGACGTCGCGCGAATAGTGGTTGAAAAGCTGGACGAACTCGATATGATTGAAGCGGAGCGCATCATCCTGAGCGTTGTCAACAAGGAGCTGGCCTGGATCACGCTGCTCGGCGGCGTCTTGGGCGGCTTGATAGGGATCATCCAAAGTCTGCTGAACGTGCTATCGAGGAATTAAAAAGCGAACCGCCATGAAAAAACGCAGCATTCTATCGGTTTCGGACGACGATCTTCTTTTCGACAGGGTCCGGGAAGCGGCGCCGCCGGGTTGCGAGTGCGTGCTGGCCTCCGACTGTTCCGCCGCCCTCGAGATCGCCCGGGAAAGCAAGCCCGACCTCGTGATCGTCGCGCTGGAGCAGGGCAGGCCTTCCGGCGGCCTTGCCGTCGGGGCTTCCGTCCCTTCCGCCTTGGCCTCTTTCGATTCGGGAGAGGGCCTTGCCGCCGCCGGCGACGGCAGCGCGGCCGTATCCGTCCTTGTCGCGCGCGAGGCCCTCGGCGCCGAGGGCCTCTGCCGCTCGCTCAGGCGACTCTACCCGCGCTCGCCGCTCCAGGTGGTACTTTCGGCGCCCACCCTGTCCAACGCCGCCCGCGCGCTTCCCGCCGGCTTCGACGCGGTTCTCCTCGATGCGGCCAGCCCGGAGCATCTCAAGCTCGAGTTGCGCGCCGCCTTCCAGCGTCTGGCCCGCGAGGAACTCATGTGCAAGGAGCGCGAGTTTTACTCGGGCGCGGTGCGCCGCGAGGAAAACCTCTCGAGCCAGCTCCTCGACGAGTTCCTCGCCCTCAAGGAAACCCTCGCGGCCATCACGGCGGCCAAGCGCAGCCTCGAGACCACCAACCGCCGGCTTGAACGCGCGGCGACGCGCGACGCCCTTTCGGGCCTACTTAACCGGCAAAGCCTTTTCGAGCGGATCCGGCACGAGATGCGGCGCGCCGATGCCGAGGAAGCCCCCCTGTCGGGAATCCTCGTCGACATCGACCACTTCAAGGACATCAACGATTCCTACGGGCACCTGGCCGGCGACGCGGTGATCAAGGAGCTCGGACGCCGCATGTTGCTCCATCTCCGCAAGGGCGACTACGCGGGGCGCTACGGCGGCGAGGAGTTTTTTCTCGTGCTGCCCGGCACCGACCGCCAGCGCGCCTCCCTCACCGCGGAACGCATCCGCGAAAGCCTCGTCGCCACCCCCTTCGAGTTCGGGGGGCAGCTCCTCCTCGTCTCCGCGAGTTTCGGCGTGGCCGAGCACCAGGGCGCGGAAAGCGGCGAGGGACTGATCGAGCGGGCCGACAAGGCGATGTACCGCGCCAAGCAGCTCGGCCGCAACCGCGTCTGCATCGACGGGCAGGACTGAAGGCCCCCGCCTTCCGCGCCTGGTGGCGCTTCGGCGCGCCGAGCAGCCCGAGGCCTCGTCGCGGCACGCTCAAGGCGGGCGCGGATGGATCAGGCCTTGGCGAGCAGGGCCGCCGCCTCGGCGCAGAGGTAAAAGGATCCCGTCACGAGAAGGGGAATGCCCGCCTCGGCCGCCTCGGCGCGCGCCGTGCGGATGGCCTCCGCCGTGTCGACGATGAGTCGGCTCTCCGCCCCCGCCGCCCTGAAGGACCTTTCCACGATGTCAGGAGCGCTCTCCTTGAAGGTTCCCGGCTTGGTGACGATCACCGAGCCGAAGCGCTTGGCCAGGATGGCCGCCAGCTCCTCGTGGTGCTTGTCCACCGCGCAGGCGAAGAGCAGGGCCTTGGGGCCTGGAAAGAGGGCTTCGAAGCTCTCCAGGCAGAGCCTGACGGAATTCGGCGTGTGCGCCCCGTCGAGCACCACGGGGGGGGCGAGTTTCAGGATCTCGAAGCGGGCCGGCAGGCTCGCGCGGGCCAAGCCCTCGGCGGCTGCCTCCGGGCTCAGCGACGGTTCGATTTCAGCGGCGGCCAAGAGGGCTAGGGCCATGTTCTCCGCCTGCACCGTGCCGATGAGGGGCGTGCGGACGTGGAGGGTTTCGGCGAAGGGGCGTCCCTCCAGGAAGCGAAGACCCGCCCGCGTGCCCGACCGGTCGATGACGAGCTCCTCCACGGCGACAAGGGATTCCACCTCGCGTAGGGGGCTCCCGCGTTCGGCGCAGGTGTCCCGGAACACCGCGCGGGCCTCGGGCTTCTGCCGGGAAACGATGCAGGGCCTGCCCGGCTTGATGATGCCCGCCTTTTCAAAGGCGATCTTGGCTATCGTGTCGCCGAGCCATTCGGTGTGCTCGAGCTCGATCGGCGTGATGACGCTCGCCGCCGAGGCTACGACATTGGTCGAATCGAGGCGGCCCCCGAGCCCGGTTTCGATGACCGCCGCGTCGCAACCCGCGAGCCTGAAGGCCAGGAAACCGAGGAGGGTCGTGAGCTCGAAGTAGGTCGGAAGCTCGTCGCCGACGAAGTCCGCCGGGCCCTTGCCGTCCACGAGGGGCATGAGTTCGTCCATCGCGCGGAGGAGGATGGCCTCCGGCATTTCCGTGCCGGCCAGGCTGATGCGCTCCTTCCAGCGGAGGAGGTGGGGCGAGGTGTAGAGTCCCACGCGCCGGCCCGAGGCCTCGAGGATGCGGGCCGTCATCGTGGATACGGAGCCCTTGCCCTTCGAGCCGGCGACATGGATGGTCGGGTAGGCCGATTCCGGATTGCCGAGGGCCGAGCAGAGGCTCCGCATCCGATCAAGCTTGAACTCGGTCTTTTGGCCTTTCTCCACATTGACGAAATTGAGCAAATACTCGAATATCTCGTCGGAGTTGCCGAAGGTTCGCATCGTCATGGGGGCATACTGCTCCCCCATTTCCGTCCTCGTCAAGAGGCGGTACAATTCCAAGTGAAGTCTACCTTGGGCGAACCGGCAAAGGCGGCAACGCGGGCTCAAGCAGGTCCGCCTCGCGCGCCGATACTTGAGGAAAGGGAGAACCAGCAGAGTGCGAGCCGAAACCTTCCTTCCTTCACCGACGCGCCAGGCCCGCCGCCCGGAAAAGGAGCGGCGGACCGGCGTCCTCGTCGCGCTCGACTCGGACGGCACCGTGCTCGACTCGAT
>JAEUJG010000285.1 GCA_016794765.1 Spirochaetaceae bacterium
GGCGCGGAGCTCCGCGGCGCCGGCGGAGCCCGCGAGCAGGGCTTCCAGGCGCTCGCCCGAGCCCAAGACCTCGGCCACGGCCATCCTGCCGCGATAGCCGGAACCGCCGCAGGCCGGGCAGCCGCGCGGCCGTGGCAGAAAGGGCGGCGCCGCGAGGCCGTGGCCGGCCAGGAAGGCCGATTCGGCCCGCGAGGGGCGGCCTGATTCGGCGCAGGCGGTGCAGAGGCGCCGGACGAGCCGTTGCGCGATCGCGCCGCGGAAGGCGGCCGCGAGGAGATAGGGCTCCACGCCGAGATTGCGGAGGCGGGCGAAGCTCGAAACCGCGTCGTTCGCGTGGAGGGTTGTGAGGACGAGATGGCCGGTCAAGGCGGCTCGCAGCGCGAGCCCCGCGCCTTCGGGATCGCGGATCTCGCCGACGAGGAGGACGTCGGGATCGTGGCGGAAGGCGCGCTTCAGGATCTCGCCAAAGCCGAGCCCGATCGCGTCGTGAACCTGGACGTGGACGGCTCCGGGGATCTTCGTCTCCACGGGATCCTCCACCGCGAGGATCTTCCGGCTGGAGGCGTCCAGCGCGCGGACGAGGGCCCTGATCGTCGTGGTCTTGCCCGAGCCGGTGGGCCCCGCCGCCAGGACGAGGCCGTCCTTCGCCTCAGCGAAGGCGCGGATCGCGGCGAGGTCCTCCGGCGAAAAGCCCGCCTCCCCGAGGCCGATCGCCTCCTCCCGGCGGTCGAAGAGGCGGAGCGCCATGGATTCGCCCTCCACCGAGGGGAGGACCGAAACGCGCACGTCGAGGTCCGAATCGCCGAGCCGGAGCTCGAGACGCCCGTCCTGGGGGAGGCGCCGTTCGAGGATGTTGAGATTCGCCATGAGCTTGACGCGGGCCAGGACGGCCGCCGCCCGGTCGCGGCCGAGGCTCATGGCGTGCCGCAGCTGCCCGTCCACGCGATAGCGGAGCTCGGCACCCGCGCCGGAGGCTTCGAGGTGGACGTCGGAGGCGCGGAGGCGGGCGGCCTCCAAAAGGATCGAGTTGACGAGGTTGACCGCCGGAGCTTCCTCGGCCAAGGCGTCGATGCGGATCGCGCCCTCGCCTTCTACGGGCGCCGAGGCCTCCTCGCTCCCCGATGAGGCGCGGGTCAGGTGCTCCATGAGCTCCCCTGGCTCGAGGAGGACGAACTCGAGCGCCTTGCCGCGATGGCGTTCCACGAGGCCCGGCAGGGACTCCCCGAGATCCGCCTCCCGGGCCGCGCCGATGACCGCGCGCCTGTCGTCCTCGGCGAGGAGGATGACGCGGCGACGGTCCATGAAGCGCCGGGAATACTGGCGCTCGGGCAGGGGGAGGAAGTCCCGAAGGCACGCGCGCCTCAAGTCGCCGCTCATCGCGCCTCCGGCCGGCCGACGACCTCGGCGTAGACGCGCTCGATCGAGACGGAGGCGCCGGGATCGCGCTCGTTCCAGGGTAGGACATAGATCACCATTTCGCTCCCCTCCCGCGTGCGCTTGGAGTCCGAGAAAAGCCGGCCGAGGAGGGGGACGCGGGCGAGGAAGGGAAGGCCCGACAGGGACTCGCTCTCGTCCTCCTGGAAGAGCCCCGAGATCACGACCGGCTCTCCCGAGCGCGTCCGCACCGAGGTCGTCACGACCTTCTCCGAGGTCGGCGGCGGATTGCCCGTGGAGGAGGATAGATCGGCGCCCCGCTTGGAAAGCGTCGCCGAGACGTTCATCGTGATCATCCCGTCGCCTGAGACCCAGCCGTTGACGGCGACGATCATGCCCGAGGCTATCTCCCGGGTCACGCCGGTCGGAAGCGGCTTGCCCGTCGAGGGATCGAGCTCCCGGTAGCGGAAGGTCGACGTGTTCTGGAACCGGATGTCCTGGCCGGCCAGGCCGTTCAGCGTCGTGTCCGCGAAGATCCTGGCCCTGCTCTCGCCGAGTTCCAGGCTGAGCCGGGCCGCGAAGAGATAGCCGAACGCGGAGACGACGTCGAACTCGAGGGAGAGGAGCTCCGCGAGATTCCCGATGACGACCGAGGCGCTCGGCGCCTTGGCTTTCCGGTTTTCCAGGCTCCGTTTCCATTCCGAGGAGGCGCTCCGCTCGTATTGCACGACGAGGAGCTCGTAGCGGATCTGGGGGCGCGGCTTGTCCACGATCGCGAGATAGCGCTCGAGGAGGGCGCGGCGCCCCGCCGAGCCCGCGAAGAGGAGGGTGGCCCCGTCGCCGAGATCGACGAGCTCCTCCTTGAGGAAGGGCGGCGGCAGGGAGCGCAGGGCCTCCTCCGGCTTGACGTACTTGAGCGGAATCCTGGAGGGCTCACCCGCCTGGTCGACGCTCGCGACGAAGCGGGCGACCTCGTCCCTCGACTCGGCGGAGCACTGGAGGAGCACGGCGTCGGCTCCGGGCACGGCGACGGGGTTCGGCCCCGCGAGGCGCGGCGGCAGGACGGCGAGGAGTTCCTTGGGTTTCAGGCGGGACAGGTCGAAGCGCCGGTAGGGATTCGCGTCGAGGGGTCGATCCACCGCCGACAGGAAGGCGCCGAGGGACTCGAGCTCCTCGTCCGTCCCGGTGAGGTAGACGACATTGGCCGCCCGGTCGGGCTTGAGGGCTCCGGAGGCGGCGAGCGTTGGCGGCAGGGCGGCGAGGAGATCGGCGACGGAGAGATGCGCGAGGGGGCGGACGACCGTGCTCCGCAGGGAGCGGAGGGCATCCTGCTGGGGCGACTGGAAGATCACGTAGACGCCGTCGCGGAGCGCGCAGCCGTTCCCCGTCTGGGCGAGAAGGAGCTCGAGGCAGGCGTCGAAGGGCCGGGCGGAGCAAGCGACGCGCTCGAGGAGGGGATCGTTCCTGGCGGCGAGGACGTACTCCCTGCCGGCCGCGCCGAAGAGCCGCTTCAGGACCTCGGAAAGCCGGCGCCGCTCCACTCGGAGGTCGGCGGTCCCGGCCTGCGCGTTATACGATAGATAGAGCTCGCCCTCCCCCGCCTCGCCCCTGGACGGCGCCGCCTCGCGCCGCGCGACGAAGAGGGAGGATTCGCCGGGTTCCACGACGTAGTCGGGAAATTTCCGGAGCGCGGCCTCGGCCGCGGCCGGGACGGTCGCGCCCCGGAGATGGAGGCCGAGTTCGGCGCGCGGCAGCTCGCGGTGGAGGATCGAAACGCCGGATTCCCGGGACAGGACCTGGAAAAAAGCCTCGAGCCCCACCCCTCGGCGTCGAGATCGAAGCCCCCGGCGGCCGCCTTCTCCACGCGGACTCGGGAGACCCGCAGGCAGCCCTCCGCCTCGCGCGCGTAGAGCGAATTGGCCGCGAGGAACGTCGTGAAGGCGGTTTCCGCCTCCACGTCCGCCATGAAAAGCGAGGATTCCCCCGAAACCGTCCCGTCCACGATGACGCTTTTTCCGAGGATTCGGCCGAAGCCCGTGACGATGTCGGCCACCGGTTGGACCTTGAACTCCAACTGACGCAGGCGCTGGCCCGCGGTCGGAGCCGCCAGGAGGATCCCGGCGACCAGGCAGAGGGTCAGGCGGCGTGCCGGCCGCGTGCCGGCGGGGCGTGGGCCGGCAAGGCACAGGCAAGCCGGGCGCGGGGAAAGCCGCGGCGCGTCGGCTAGAAGGCGCACAGGGACTCCTTGGCGCCAAGCGCGAGGGCCGCGCCGAGCGAGAGGAAGGGTACGAAGGGCAGGCGCGAGCGGGCGTTGATCCTTCCCCGCGCCGCGAGGGGCAGGGCTGCCGCCAGGAAGAGGAGGGAGGCGAGGAAGAGGGCGGCGAAGGCCGCGACAAAGCCGAGGGCGGAACCGAGGAGCACGAGATACTTGAGATCGCCCCTGCCGATGCCGGAGAGGGCGATCCGCCGGGGGAGGATGAGGGGGGCGGAGGCGAAGGCGGCGGCCGCGGCGCGGTCGGACAGGGACTCGGTCTCGAGGAAAGCGAAGGCCGCGAGCGTCGCGCCGGCGAGGAGGAGGGAGAGATTGCCGTGGGTCGTGCCGGTCGCGAGATCGACGGCCGACTCGTAGAGCGCGAAGAGGCCCAGGGCCGCGTAGAGGCACAGCCGGGCGCTCAGCATGGGAGCTCGAATCTCCCCAGGGCTTTCGGGAAGGGGGTCATGCGGGGAGCACGCCCTCGCCGCGCTCCGGCGCTTCAAGCGCCGTGAAGATTCGGCGCGAGCCCCAAGGCTTGGCGGGGCCCGGCGGCGCGGGCTATACTAAAGGCCCAAAGCCAAGCAAGGAGTCCGCCATCAAAGCCAAAGCGATCCTGGTCATCACGGGCGACCGATACGAGCCTGAAGGGCTGGCCCTCGTCACCATAGAAAAGCGCGACGACGGCTACTTCTTCTCCTGGAAGGCCAGTGACTCTGCGGAAACCGAGATCGCCGAAGGATCCAAGACGGTGGCCTTCACCACGATGGACAATCCGGCCAAGCCGCACGCCTACCTCGAGCAGTACATCGCCACCAACATCCAGAAGACGGTGCTGAAGCGGAAAAACCGGCTCAAGGTCTCGGAGTGGGTCTGGCTGGAACGCTAGCCCCGCGGATGACGAGCTCGGCGGCGCGCCGGGGGTCGAGGATCCCGACGGCGGCCCCCCGCTCCGAAAAGGCGAAGGCGCCGAGGATCGCGCACACGAGGAGCCGCGCCGACTCACCGGCCGTGCCCTCCCGAAGGAGGCCCTCCCCTTCCAGCTCGCGCAGGCGCCGCTCGAGGAGACGGGAAACGAGGACCGAGCGCGAGGCGAAGAGCTCGCGCAACTCGGGCCGGTCGCCCGCCTCCCGCAAGGCGATGAGGATCAGCTCCCGGTCGCGGCCGAGGGCCCGTTCCGAAAAGTAGGCGGCGAAATCGGCGACGAGGGCGACGAGCCCGTCGACATCGCGGGCAGGCCGGCCGAGCAGGGCGGCAAGCGGCGCTTCCTCCACCTCGGGGAAGCTCGCGGCGATGGCTTCGTAGAGCAGCTTTTCCTTCGTGCCGAACTTCCGGAAAAGGGTCACCTCGTTGACCTTGGCCGCGGCGGCGATCTCGCGGGTCGTCGCCCCCGTATAGCCCTTGCGGGCGACGAGATTCCTGGCCGCGGCGAGGATGCGATCGGTCGCGCTTCTCTTTTCCATAGGTACTGCCCGCCTTACATACGCATATACCATGGTCGCGACAGGCAAGCAAGTACATGCATCCATCCTCGGGGCCTCGGGGACTCGCCCCTCGGGCCTCGTGCCCCTCGCCGCCCAATACCCGCTAGAGTTCCTTGAAGAAGCGCTTTTGCTCCTTCTCGTCGCCGTAGCCGCGGCGGCGATAGAAGGCGTGGGCGTCGAGGCGTTGGCCGCCGGAGTTGAGCCGGACAAACTCGAGGCCGGCGGCGCGGGCCCAGTCTTCGGCAGCGGAGAGAAGGGCCGTGCCGATGCCCTGGCCGCGCCGCTCCTCGCGGACGACCAGGGCGGTGATGTTGAGGCCCGGCGCGAAGTAGAGGGTCTCGTAGCGGTCCGCCGTCAGGTAGCCGACCACCTCCGCGTCGAGGGCGGCCACCAGCAAGAGGTGCCACTCCCCCGCGCGAAGGCGCCGGAAACGCGCCGCGACCTCGGGGAGGGCGCTCGGATAGCCGAGCTCCCCCGAGAGGGCGGCCAGGGCCGCGAGATCCGCCTCTTCCGCCTGTCTGACCCGCACCATGACCAAGCCTCCCTTTCCAACCAAATCGGCCGTCCATGGAGTGTAGCTGGACCTGTCCGGGGATGCAACGCGGACGGTCCTTGACAATCGGGCGGATTTTTTAATAGTGTTTTTTTTATATTTACTTTTCCATATGATTTCAAGGAGCTTGCCATGAAACGCATCGCCTCGATCCTCCTCGCCGTCCTCTCCCTCCAGGCGCTTTCGGTCTCCGCCGCCTTCGCGGAATCCCTGAAGGACGGCGTCTATTTCGCCCAAGAGGGCGCCTTCGCCAAGAGCGGCTGGAAGTATCAGGTCCGCCTGGAGGTCAAGGGCGGCAAGATCGCGAAGGCCGAGTGGAACGCCGTCAACAACCTCGGCCTCGCGGACAAGAAGACGGTAGCCGCCGCCGGCGCCTACGGCATGGTCAAGGCCTCGCAGCTCAAGAAGGAATGGCACGAGCAGGCCGCGGCCGTCGAGGACTACCTCGTGAAGACCCAGGACCTCGCCTTCGCCAAGTACACGACCGACGCGGGCAACACGGACGCGATCGCCGGCGCCTCCATCATGGTCAAGGAGTTCTTCGTCCTGGCCCAGGAAGCCGTCCACGCGGGCCCCCTGGCGAAGGGCCGCTACGCCAAGGACGGTTGGTACTACGCGAGCGCGGCCGACTTCGACGCAAGCGGCTGGAAGGCCAACGTCCTCCTCACCGTCGCCAACGGCTCCATTGTCGACGCGGTCTGGAACGGCCTGTCGAGCGACCGGAAGAAGAAGTCCAAGCTCGTCGAGGCGGCGAAGGGCAACTACGGCATGGGCAAGGCCGCGACGCAGGGCGAATGGCACCTCCAGGCCGAGCGCGCGGTTCGGGCCCTCCTCGTCACCCAGAATCCCGCCGCCATCCCCGTGAAGGCGGACGGCAAGACCGACGCCGTCAGCGGCGTCACCATGGGCGTCTCCGAGTTCCTGAGTCTGGCCGGCGAGGCGCTGAAATCGGCTCGCTGAGCGAAATATTATATAGATACAATATTCTCTAGACAGAATATAGAACATGCTATATGCTGACCGCCGCATGCCACCGGCAGGCAGGCGGAAGCGGGGAGGATTGTCTTGAACAAGAAAACAATGGGCATCGCGCTGGCGATGTTCGGCGCGGCGGCCCTGGCCTTCGGGCAGGACGGCGGCATTCTCGTGAAGAACGCCTTCAAGTACACGCACATCAACGGCCACAAGCACGAGGAGGAGATGACCGCCTTCGTCCTCTTCGAGTACGAGCAGCTGAAAACCGTGAAGTACCAGGTCGCCTACATCGCCTGCACCTGCCGCGGCCCGGAGGTCAACTATTACTCCGTGGCCTACGTGGAGCTCAACAAGGCCGACGGCTCGGTCAAGCACCTCTCCTACGACCTCGATTCCGACGAACACTACACCGCCGGCATGTACGGGGACAGCGAGACCTCCTGGGACGGCACCGAGGTCAAGGAGCTCTTCGCCGGCTTCATCAAGGACCGCATCGTCGGAAAGTCCCAGGCCGAGATCAACGCCTACAAGACGATGCACGGCAACGTGGACGCCTTCACCGGCGCGACCGTGACGCCGAACAACGCGATGCGGATGCTCCAGGGCCTCTTCGCCTACCACAACACCAAGTACCGCTGATCACGCGCGCCGCGCGGGAGTACCCCGCGTCGGGAACGACCCGTGCGGCGCTTGACCCGAGAACAACCGACAAGGAGTCTACCGTGCTCAAGAAGATCACGCTGGCGGCTCTCGCCGTCCTCTTCGCCGCGTCGCTTTCCTTCGCGGCTCCCGCGCTGACCGGCAAGGAAGCCATCACGATGGAGAACATCGACGGCTACCTCGACGCCCCCGCCCGTTTCATCGACCTCCGCAACTACGCCGACCTCATGAACGGCGGCGCGATCGCCGGCTTCGAGGTCGTGCCCTTCTTCCAGTATCTCGAGGGCCGCGGCCTCGTCCGCAACAACGGCTGGAACTTCTCCGCGGCCGACGTCAAGGACGCCGCCCTCCTCCAGAACGTCTTCGGCCCCAAGGACCAGGCCATCGTCCTCATCTGCGCCTCCGGCACCCGCGCCGGCTACGTGAAGGCCGCCCTGGACAGCCTCGGCTACGCCAAGGTCTACAACGCCGGCGGCTTCAAGGACTACAAGGGCGCGCGCAAGATCCTCGGCGACGGCGCCTACGCCGGCCTCGTCGAGCTCCCGGCCGCCATCGACATGGGCAACATCGACGCCTACCTCGGCCGCCCCGGCGCCAAGTACGTCGACCTCCGCAACGCCGGCGACGTCTACAAGGCCGGCGCCATCGACGGCTTCGTGAACGTGTCCTTCTTCGAGTACCTCGAGGGGAACGCCCTCAAGCGGAACACGGGCTGGGACTTCACGGCCGCCGACATCCTTTCCAAGGACATCCTCCAGAACGTCTTCGGCAACAAGAAGCGCGAGATCTACCTCATGTGCGCCTCCGGCACCCGCGCCGGCTACGTGAAGGCCGCCCTCGAGAGCCTCGGCTACTCGAAGGTCTACAACATCGGCGGGATCAAGGACTACAAGGGCAAGAACAAGGTCCTCGGCGACGAGACCTTCACCCTCGCCCTCAAGTAAGGCGACCGAAGGCTCCCTACCGGGAGCGAGCAGGCCCGCGGCGACAGCCGCGGGTTTTTTATTGGCCGCGGGGAATGGCCGCGCGGCTGGACGCCCTACCTGCGCTCGAGGAGGAAGCCCGACCAGCGTAGCCGCTCCCGCCCCTCGCGGAGTTCCGCGACGACGCTCTCCCCGAGGTTGCGCCCGCTTCCCATGAGGATGGCCCGCTTCCCGTCGAGGACGGCGAGCGGATACTCCCGGGGTCTCGGGCCGCCGAAGAACTTGTAGCGCAACGTGAGGTAGCCCTCGGGACTCAGGCCGAGCTCGACGTCGCGTACGAGGCCCTCCGCAGCGTTGACCAGGCGGTAGCGCCCGACGCGGGCGCGCCATTCGGGTCCGGGCTCGACGGGAGCCACGCGCTCGCAGGCGGACAGGAGGATGCCGTGGGAGCGAAAACCGAGGAGGGGCCGCCCTTCGGACTCCTCCGCGGAAAGCTGGAATTCCTCGAGCGCCGCGACGGGCAACTTGCAACCGAGAAGGCGGAGCTGCATTTCCACGCGGCCGTCCGTCCTCAGCGCCGCGTCGAAGGTCTTGCCCGCGAAGCCTATCTTGAGCCGGCCGCCGGCTTCCCCGATCCGGATCAGGCCCGCCAGGGAGGCCCAGTCGCCGACGAGCCTGGCCCGCAGGTCTGCCGGCACCGGACGGCTCGGGCCGGCGGCCTCTGCACGCCCGAGTTCGACGCCGCGCTCGCTCGCCGCGAAGGCGCGGAGGAGCTCGAGGGCCAGGGGCTCGAGGCTCATGGAGCTGTCGCCCTCGAGGGAGTTCGCCATCACGAAGATCGCGAGGTCGCGCTCGGGCAGGACGAGGGCGAGGGAGCAGAAGGGCAGCCAGTCGCCGCCGTGGACGACGACGGTCTCCCCCGGAAGCGAGTCCACCGGACCGAGCCACCAACCGAGGCCGACGGAAAAGTCGAGGTCGGCCTTTTGCTTCCCGTTCTGCCGCCGCCACATCTCGGCGACCGTCCCGGCCTTGAGGAAGCTCCGCCCGCCGCGGGCGGAAGCCAACATCGCCGAGAGGAAGCGGCCCATGTCGTCCGCCGTGGTGAGGAGGCCG